>JAILBW010000174.1 GCA_024680695.1 Bacteroidaceae bacterium | reverse complement strand
AAATCAACGTCAGCCGTCAGCAGGCCGTTGATGCGGGTGTTGCCGCCGTCAACCACCTTGTGGGCAAACCATGCCACGTCGCGGCCAGTGGCGAGTTCATAGAAGCCGTCGCCGTTGGGCTGCAGATAGTCGGGATCGTAGACGTCGCAAACGTCGCAGAAACCCTTGTTAAACTTGTGGGGAGGAATGTTCACCGCATTTCCGTCGTTGCTGTAGGTGGTGTTGCCCATCGGCGTACCGTCGCAGCGGAAGCCCTCGGACGGGATTGCATACACCTGTCCGTGAGTGGGGAACGGGAAAGGGAAATCATCAATGCCCAGCTGCTGGGTCCACATCAGGCCTTCCTGACCCGAGTTAAGCATGAATGCCAGCTTACCGCTCTTCACCTCGTCATCCGTAAGCTGGATGGCGTCGGCGGGTGTATCGCCCAGGGCGTTCAGATAGTAGATAGGACCTTCGATCGTCAGATAGCCGGGGTTGCGGGAAAAGGTATTACAGCTGCTTTCGAGACAGGTGTATTCACCAATCTGAACGCAGTTTGCCATGTGGGTGGCCGTACTCGACCATCCGACCAGTCCACCATTGCTGTGTGCCTGGTCGGCTATGAACTTACCGGCAAAGATACAATTGTACATATAGCACCGCTTCGTGGCGCGACCGCCCAAACCACCCGTAGTGCCGTCACCGGCCATGGTATTGGTGATGGTCACGGTGCTCAGGATGTTGTTCATCGTGGCGTGTCCGTTGCCGCGAGTAGCATCGTCCTGTGTCTCACCGAAAATAGAGCCACCAAAAGTGCGACTTGTAGACATCTCACCGTCAATCCAAAGATTTCTCACGTCGCCTGCAAGCTGCGGGAATAGACCAGTAAGGTTGCCCTCGCCCACGATGTTCACCGTAATCTTATGATTCTGTCCGTCAACCACACCAGCAAACCAGTTGGAAGCATTGAACCAGAAGCCGTGCTCGCTGTAGTCGATGTCGTTCATGATCTTGATGCAAGGCAACTCGTTGAACATAGGCTCGGTATAAGCCAGCCAAAGCATATCTTCGGCAGTGCGGACAAGATACCAACCCTGATCATCGCGCTCGACAAAATGAGGATCCCAGTAGCCCTTGTACTCGGAGTTTACGCAGCTGCTGTTTGACGTGGTAATACCATCCACATTCTTGTTCATACCCTCGCAGACGCCACAGAAACCAGCATGAAGTTCGTGCTTCGTTACGACGCCGCTCTTCGAAGCATCGTTGCTATAGGTGGCATTAGCATCGTCGGTGGTACCATCGCACTTCGTGGCTGCCGAGCAGTACACTTGCTTGCGAGTCTTGAAGGGCACAGGATAGTCGTCCTCGCCGATGTTCTGCGTCCACTGGATGTCGCTCTGATCGTGGTTCAGCATGTAGCAGACTTTACCCGACTTGAGGTCATCCTCGGTGATCTGGATACCGCCGTCCGTATCGCCCGTAGCTTGCAGGTAGAATACGTTGTAGGCGCGACCCAGCTTGGCATTGAAGTTACGTCCCACGGTAGCACTGTTTCCACCGTCGGAACCTAGCGTCTCAAGCTGGAAATCGTCGATGTTAAGACAGTTCTCGATGGACATCTTACCGCTCATCCAACCAATGATACCACCGCAGTTCGTCGAAGTAGCCGAAACGAGCTTCACTTTTGCAAGACAGTTGTAGTAGGCCGAACCATGCATAGCTCGGGCTACAAGAGCACCATGAGTGGCATCGCCCGAGATACCGCTGTTGATGGTGATGTCCACCACGCAGTTCTCGATGGTTCCGTGGCAGTCACCGGCAATAGCTGCGGCAAACTTGAAGTCGGTAGTGATGCTACCCTTCACAACCAAGTTCCTCACACGGCCCTTGTGACCGATGTACTTGAAGAGGGACTGATAGGCTGCCGTAGCAAACATGTTGATGGTGATGCTGTGACCCTGTCCGTCGAAGCAGCCAGTGTAAGCGCCTGCATCTGTGTCGGCCACACCGATTTGGGTACTTGTAATACCATAGTCGATGTCCGCCGTCAGGACGGCATTCACGTCGTTGTCACCACCGTTCACGATTTCGGTAAATGCCTTGAGGTCATCTGCCGAACCAATCTGATAGACACCGTTCACCTTGTCGAGTGCCCATGCAGTCGTGCCAACCAGCAACATCACTGCTGAAAGACACATCTTTAGTAGTTTTTTGTTCATAGATGAGTTAAATTTGTTGATAAGAAGTAGGGTTTCCTGAAAATTCTTTGCCAAAGATATGCACTTTCCCGTAATCTACAAAATTTTTTAAAAGAAATCTGCATTCTTTGGAAGAAGTCGTAAGGAAAGTCCTCTCTCCCAACCCTCCCCAAGAGGGTGGAGCGAGAAGAATAGAGTGAAAAAACATAAAGACGACCCACTGGCGAATTTGCCAGCGGGCCGTCTTTTCTAATTCATTCCTCTCCTGCCCAACAAAGGGGCGGGAAGAGTGTCATTTTACTTAACCAGCACCTTACGTCCGTTCACGATGTTCACACCCTTCTGGGCCTTCTCAACCTTCACACCGTCGAGCGTGTAGATGTCGTCGGTAGCGTTGAGCTCAACCTTCTGGATGCCTGTCTTCGTCTCGCCCACCTTGAAGTTGGCGCGGCTGTTCGACGGAGTGGTCACCTTGTTGTCGGGCAGAGCGTGAGGAGCCACATAGCGGGTCAGCGTCTCTGTACCGTTCGAGGCCACCCAGACGTTGTTGGCGTAGTCAAGACCGACAGCTGTAAGCTGCGAACCATCGTGGATAGTCGGGATGAGAGCCACACCAGTCATGGATATCATGCCATTGTCCATCGGTGTGTAATCCACACTATTAATGGTTACCGTGCTGTTGGCAGTCGGGAAGACAATCAAGTTGCCGTCGGGGCTCATTGCCATACCACCGCCAGGCATCGAGCGGCTCACGTTACTGTAGTCCTCTTTATCCATAGCATTGTAATGCTTCATGGCAGGCACAGTTGCGGTCGGAGCTGAACGGTACTGGATGTACCACAAACCACCGCGCTTGTCACCCATGATGTTCACGGGATTCGGAGCAATCGTCCAGTGGTTCACGGTCAGAGGTTCGTAGTTGGCTGAGGGCAGTCCATCCCAAACGGTCTTCTTGCCTAAGTTGTAGATGTGCGAATAGTAGTTCTCCTGCACGAACTGCTCCATACCGGTCTTGTCGCCCTCCAGCGTGTAGATCTTCAGGTCGTCGCCCTTGCCTACCACGTCGAAGCTCAGCATGCGAGCTACCTGCATCTGGTCGCCGATGTAGGTGATGCCGCTCTCCTCGTCCAGCGTGCCGCCAGTGAAGAGAGGAGTCCAAGGAGCATCCAGGTCTTCCAGGTTAGCCTCGTAGATGGGGCTACCAACACCGCTCTGGTTGCCAATGAACAGACGTCCGTCCTCACTGATGCGGATGGTCTTCGTTGCACGGTCCTTGGACAGGTCGATACCGCCGGTGAAGCCGGGAATGCCATCGCTGGCGGGAATGCTCTCCAACTGAGGCGTGAAGGCGTAGATGCCCTGGTTGTTCTTGCGCTGGTCGGAGATGTAGCCAGTGTGACCTGCATGCGTAGCTGACTCAAGTACGAGTGCCACACCGAAGGTTTGGGACTCGGGATTGTTGTTGATGGCCATACCGTAGGGCGACCAGAACTTCATCGACTCGCCGACGGGAGCAGCCTCGAGTACGCCAATGGATTCTACAGTAATACCGAAGGTGATAGCCGTGCCGACTTCGCCCAAGTTCGAATTGGCAACCTCTACTGCATGGTCACCCTGAGTCAGTTCGTCGCCTGCCAGTTCCTCGGTGTAAACCTTGGTGTCGCCTGCATAGAAGTCAATCTGTGCAGCCTTGGCCGGAGAGTTCAGCGTGTACTTCACGGTCACCTTGTCTGCATCGCTGTTGGTGTCGATGTTGTAGGCATAAGAGTTCAGCTCGATGACGGGTGCATTGTTGCTGTATTCGCCGGCATAGAGATAAACCGTGCCACCCTTGAAGAGCTGAGGAATG
>JAILBW010000126.1 GCA_024680695.1 Bacteroidaceae bacterium | reverse complement strand
TTCTTCGCCTAAAGGCGAAGCGGCAGAGCCGGGCGCAAGGGTTCAAGCGTCTCTTCCGTTACTTGCCTCATGTGAGTTTTTTGTGAGTTTTTTGTGGCCTTGTGAGTTTTTTGTGAGTTTTTCGAGCAATTTGCGGCGCATGTAATCGTCTATGATGTAGATACTTACATACCATTTTGTTAGTTTTTTCAAAAAATATTCCAAAAAAAAAAAACTAAGTTAAGTACATATAAAAGTTTTGAGAAAAAAACTGAAAAAACTCACAAGATGGTAGGTAACACGCTGCCAATCTGTATGTTACACCCGTCGCAAAGCGAAGAAAAAACTCACAAAAAACTCACATCCATCACGGACAGCAATAATCCTCCCGATACGGCGGGAAGGAGCGCCTGCCACAGCAAGCAACTTCGCCTGCCACAGCAAGCAACTTCGCCTGCCACAGCAAGCAGAGGCGTCGGCTTGCGCAAGTGGAGGAACGCACTTAGTGAAGGTGTGTTAAACCCAAATCGGTCATTAGACAATTATGCGCAAACAAGCTTTCTTTTTGTCATCTGTCTTTCTCGTTTCTCTGTTACAATGGAACCCCATTGCGCCCTCGAAACGACAAAACACCTGTTCAAAAATAAAAGCTATTATCATCATAACGCTAATGAACGATTTGGGTTAAATCTGTTCGAGCCGTGTTCGTTTCTTTAGCGAACCGTCATTCGTATCTTCCCGGCCTGCGGGCTGAGGCGGAAGATGTGGCCAGCGGCAGCGTGGAGGTCGGTGAACGAGCCGCGAGTACAGCGCAGGCGATAATCGAAGCCGTCCTGGGTGGCGCGAAGTTCGTGGCGACTGATGGCTGTGTAGGGGAGCAGTATGCCTGGCGCAACGTCGAGCTCCATGCACCATGCGGCGTTGGACGACGAGTGGGTGATGTCGATAGTGCTCTCGGCGAGGCGAAGGGTGACGGAATGTCCGTTGCAGAGCGGCCATTGCACACAGACCTCGTCGCGACCTGTGGTGATGACCGGTTCGTAGCCCTGCAGCGGGGTGCCCGAGGCGTCGCAGAGACGCAGGCCGGCCAGGTGGTCGGGCCTGCTCCACAGGTTACCATCGACGATGGGCAGCGTGAAGATGCGGAAGTCGTGGGTGGTGCAGGGGGTGTCGATGTAGGGCGAAGGGTAGCGCTCGTCGAAGATATGCAAGTCGCGGAAGGCGAGTGTGCCGTTGTGCCACAGCAGGTTGGCACGGAAATAGCGGCTGTTGAACCAAAGCGTGCGTCGCCGGTGGGTGCCGTAGTCGCGCAGGGCACTGGTGGCCGACGGCGGTGTCGTGCGGTAATGGCTGCGGAACCAGCGTCCCGTCTCGCTCAGCGTTTCGAGCCGCAGCTTTCCCTCGTCGCGCAGTGCCTGCAAGCGTGATGCCTGTTTGCGGTAGCCGTTTGCAACGAGGCTCCACGGGAAAGGATTCTCCTGTCCCACCTGGGCATAGGTGAGTGCGAGTGCCGGGTCGTCGGTGAAGGCACGGAAATACCAGTCGAGCCATTCGGCGCTGGCTCCGCCCTCGGTGCACGACGGCTCGAGGGTGACGACTCGCTGCCACACACCGTGGCCCACCCCCGCATCGTACTGATAGACCGGGTCGCTGCCCAGCATGCGGAAGACCGGCACATCGACCTGATAGCGTCGCGACTGTGCCGGCATGTAGGCATTGCGTCGCGAGGGATAGTATCCGCCTGTCCAGTAGCCACCCCAGAGTGTGTAGCCGTCGGTGCCCACTTGGTCGCGGCAGTTCACCGAGGCTACGATGCCATAGCGGCGCGAGAGGTAGTCGAGTGTGTGTCCGTCGATGTACCAGGAGCCGACAGCTGTGGGGTAGTGGCCGAACACTTTGCGGAACCTCTCCATGTATGCCGCTGCAATGCGTTCGCGCTCCTCAGGCTGGTAGCCGATGGTGAAGTCCACCTGTGCATGATAGTCCCAGGGCACCGTGGAGCGCCATTCGAGTCCGGCTGCCTCGGCGAGCGGCTGCGGCACCTCGAGCCATCCGCCCACCTCGCATCCTCGCTCCATCTCCTCGCGCATGAGCCTTTGGTATTGCGGGTCGATGAGTGCATCGAACTGCAGAAGCCAAGTGCATGTCAGGCCCTGCTTGCGCAGGAAACGCGCTTGGGAAAGTGTGGTCTCGTAGAGGACTTGCGGCGACAGACGCTCCGGCTCGCGCGGCTCACACTGGCGCACGAAGTTGATGATGTTCACGATGCGCGGTACCTTCCCCTCCCCTTCCGATGGAAGAGCGTTGCCTCGGGCTGGCAGGACGATGATGAGAGCCGCGAGGAGGAGTTTTTTGATGGGAGTTATGGGAGTTATGGGAATGATGGGAGTTATGGGAATTATGGGAATGGATGATAAACTTGCCCCCTCCCAGTGGGGGAGGGGGCTTGGGGGAGAGGCTATTTATCCGAGTTCGGCGAGGTTCTGGGCAATCATCTCGTCGGTGACGGTGTAGTTCTGTAGGTCACCCTTGATGTATGCCTCGTAGCTGGGCATGTCGATGAGTCCGTGGCCTGAGAGGTTGAAGAGGATGACTTTCTCCTCGCCCGTCTCGATGCACTTCTTTGCCTCGCGGATGGTGGCGGCGATGGCGTGGGTGCTCTCGGGTGCTGGGATGATGCCCTCGGTGCGAGCGAAGAGCATGCCAGCCTCGAAGGTCTCGAGCTGCGGGATATCGACACCGTGCATGAATCCGTCCTTGATGAGCTGTGAGATGATCATTCCGGCACCGTGGTAGCGCAGGCCGCCGGCGTGGATGTTCGAAGGCCGGAAGTTGTGGCCCAGAGTGTACATGGGGAGGAGGGGCGTATAGCCAGCCTCGTCGCCGAAGTCGTAGCGGAACTGTCCGCGAGTGAGCTTCGGACAGCTGTCAGGCTCGGCTGCGATGAACTCGGTCTTCTTGCCGTCCTTCAGGTTGTGGCGCATGAAGGGGAAGGCGATTCCGCCGAAGTTGGAGCCACCGCCGAAGCATGCAATCACCGTGTCGGGATACTCTCCGGCCAGTGCCATCTGCTTCTCGGCCTCGAGTCCGATGATGGTCTGATGCAGACCTACATGGTTGAGGACGGATCCAAGCGTGTATTTACAATTGGGCGTAGTAGTGGCCAGTTCGACAGCCTCGCTGATGGCAGTGCCAAGCGAGCCAGAGTGGAGCGGGTCGCGAGTGAGAATGTCCTTACCGGCGCGGGTGGACATCGACGGCGAACCCTCGACCACTGCACCGAATGTGCGCATGATGGAGGAACGGTACGGCTTCTGCTGCATGGTGATCTTCACCTGATAGACAGCGCAGTCGAGACCATATATCTTGGCTGCGTAGGAAAGCGCTGCACCCCACTGTCCGGCACCCGTCTCGGTGGTCACGTTCGTGGTGCCCTCCTGCTTGGCATAGTAGCACTGTGGCAGGGCCGAGTTGATCTTATGAGAACCCAGCGGATTGGTGGACTCGTTCTTGAAGTAGATATGTGCGGGCGTACCGATGGCCTCCTCGAGTGCGTAGGCGCGCACGAGTGGCGTGGCACGATAATACTTGTACTTGTCGAGTACGTCTTCGGGGATGTCGATCCATGCATGCTCCTGATCCAGTTCCTGTACGCAGCACTCGCGGGGGAAGATGTGTGCCAAGTCGTCCACACCGAGCGGCTGCTTGGTGGCCGGATGGATGGGTGGCAGAGGCTTGTTCGGCATGTCGGCCACGATGTTGTACCACTGTGTGGGAATCTCGTTCTCCTGCAGGAGGAATTTCTTTTGCTTACTCATTTTTCTATACAATTACGTGTTTAGGCGTGTCCTATATAATTATCAAATGTGGGTGGATTATCTTGGAGCCCACCTTGACGGCTACCGCGGTGCAAAGGTATGAAGAAAATGTTATAGTCAATAGAGAGAATAGTCACTATCGTTGCATGAAAAGAAAGAATTAAGATTAATTAACTTTTATGTATCATTCTTTTTTGTATCTTTGCGGGCGAATAGGGAAGGAAAGTGCTGTTATCCCACCCCTGGAAGCCCCCCTCCCAGCCTCCGCGAAGGGAGGAGACAGGCCGGAAAGCCTGACTGGCGAGGTCGCTGACCACAAACCGCGAACTAATAAACTTTGAAAATATAGCGCAATGGAAAAAAAAGTTAAGGAAGAGAAGGCAAAGGCCGAGCCGAAGGAAGCTCCGAAGGCTGCACCGAAGAAAGTCGCCAAGAAGGAAGCGAAGGCAGAGGTGAAGGAAGAGCCCAAAGAGACTCCGAAAGAGACTCCGAAGGAAGCTCCGAAGGCTGCACCGAAGAAAGCTGTCAAGAAGGAGACGAAGACAGAGGTGAAGGAGGAACCCAAAGAGACTCCAAAGGAAGAACCGAAGGAAGCTCCGAAGGCTGCGCCGAAGAAAGCTGCCAAGAAGGAGACGAAGGCAGAGGTGAAGGAGGAACCCAAAGAGGCGCCCAAAGAGACTCCAAAGGAAGAACCGAAGGAAGCTCCGAAGGCTGCACCGAAGAAAGCTGCCAAGAAGGAAACGAAGACAGAGGTGAAGGAGGAACCCAAAGAGGCACCGAAAGAGACTCCGAAGGAAGCTCCGAAGGCTGCACCAAAGAAAGCTGCCAAGAAGGAAACGAAGGCAGAGGTGAAGGAAGAACCCAAGGAGACTCCAAAGGAAGAACCGAAGGAGACTCCGAAGGCAGCTCCGAAGAAAGCAGCCAAGAAGGAAACGAAGGCAGAGGTGAAGGAGGAACCCAAAGAGAGTCCAAAGGAAGAACCGAAGGAAGCTCCGAAGGCAGCACCGAAGAAAGCAGCCAAGAAGGAGACGAAGGCAGAGGTGAAGGAAGAACCCAAAGAGACTCCAAAGGAAGAACCGAAGGAAGCTCCGAAGGCCGCACCGAAGAAAGCAGCCAAGAAGGAAACGAAGACAGAGGTGAAGGAGGAACCCAAAGAGACTCCGAAAGAAGAACCGAAGGAAGCTCCGAAGGCTGCACCGAAGAAAGCCGCCAAGAAGGAAACGAAGGCAGAGGAAAAAGAGGAATCCAAAGAGGCACCGAAGGAAGAACCGAAGGAAGCTCCGAAGGCTGCTCCGAAGAAAGCAGCCAAGAAGGAAACGAAGGCCGAGGTGAAGGAAGAGCCCAAAGAGGCACCGAAGGAAGAACCGGCGTCGGAGGTGAAGGAAGAAACAAAGGAAAGCCCACAGAACGAGGCCGAAGATGAGGAAACAGAAGAACCCAAGGAAGAGACCAAGGAAGAACCCAAGGAAGAGAAGCCTCGTGCCCCTTTGGCACTGGATTCGGTACTGGACCTGAACAGCAACAACGTGTGGACACTGAATGAGTTCCAGATTGCTGACCTTTGGGAGGCCGAGAAAGCCGATGGCGACTTCACGACGAGCGAGGCAAAGTTGCTGAACACGATACGCCTGGCCTTCGAGGTGGTGCACTACAACGAGGAGGATCCTCGCGAGAAGGCGCGCTTCGAGGGTAGCGAGTGGGCCCATCTGACCCACAACCGGCCCGGATTCGGCACCGTGGCACTACGCCGCAAGAACATCACCCGCATCACCGACCTGAGCTACGAAAACGTGCGCCACATCACGGCTGCCACCCTGCTCGAACTCATCGACCGCAACTTCGGCGGCGGATGGGAGTCGATATCCTTGCAGATTCGTGACATCATAGAGAGTGGCTTCGACGTCAGTACCATCCAGTTGCCTGCCTCGCGCATCCATCAGCCCGGCGGCACGCTGGAGCATAAGGTGCTGCAGGGCTATGAAGTGCTCGAGATTACCAAGGGAACGTGGGTGGAGGCCATCTTTGCCAAGAAGAAAGATCCCATCGAGAAACTACACTTCGAAAGTCCCTTCTACAAGGACGAAACGGAAGACAACATGGGCGACGAGGACGCCGAGGACATCGACGACCGCGACGACCGTGACGAGGATGAGGACGAGGAGACCGACGATGAAAGCTTCTACAGCAACTACTCGGCCGAGGCTGAAGTGAAGAACGAAGACGAAGAAGGCTTCCCGGTGGAGGAGTAGATCTTTCATTAGCAAGATGACGGGAACGATGTTGTTGGGCATGACAGCAGGTTATTTTGTCCTGCTGCTCATGCTGTCGATCGTCACGGGCCGGCGACGTGACAACGATGCCTTTTTCCGCGCCGGACGCCGCTCACCGTGGTGGGCTGTGGCCTTTGGCATGATCGGTGCCAGCGTGAGCGGCGTGACGTTCGTGAGCGTGCCGGGCATGGTGGGTGCCACGCAGATGACCTACCTGCAGACATGCATGGGCTTTGTGCTGGGCTATGCGACGGTGGCCTTCGTGCTGCTGCCCGTGTATTATCGGCTGAACCTGACCACCATCTATACCTACCTGCACCAGCGGTTCGGGCCGTCGAGCTACCGCACCGGTGCGTCGTTCTTCTTCGTGAGCAAGCTCATCGGTGCCAGCATTCGCCTCTATCTGGTGTGCTTCATCCTGCAGGAGATGGTGTTCTCGCACTACGGTGTGCAGTTTGGTACGACGGTCTTCATCGTGCTGCTCTTGATATGGCTGTATACACGAAATAGCGGCATCAGCACGATTGTGTGGAGCGACTGCCTGCAGACGGTGGTGCTGCTCACGGCGCTTGTGCTCATCATCGTGGCCGTGTGCCGGCAGCTTGGCCTCTCGCCCTCGGAAGCCGTGGCGACGGTGAAGGCAAACCCCATGAGCCGCGTATTCGTCTTCGACGACCCAGGCAGCAAGCAATACTTCTGGAAACAGTTCGTGAGCGGCATATTCATCGTCATCGTGATGACTGGACTCGACCAGGACATGATGCAGAAAAACCTGACGTGCAAGACGCTGGGACAGAGTCAGCTGAATATGTGTGTGAACGGCATGCTCTACCTGCCAGTGAACCTGCTCTTCATGTCGCTCGGCGTCCTGCTCTATCATTTCTGCGACGTGATGCAGGTGGCCCTTCCTGCTTCGAGCGACGCCCTGTTGCCCTCGCTGTGCAGCAGTGGCATGCTGGGACAGGCTGCGATGGCCCTCTTCACCATCGGCATCGTGGCCGCCGCCTTCAGCAGTGCCGACTCCGCCATGACGAGCCTGACCACCTGCTTCTGTGTCGATCTCATGCAGCGTCCCGACGACGAACGGTTGCGCCGATGGGTGCACCCCGCCGTCGGACTATGCTTCTTCCTGTTTATCATGCTGGTGAAGGCGTTGAACAATACGAGCGTCATCGATGCTGTCTATACGGTGTGCAGCTATACGTACGGGCCGCTGCTGGGTCTTTTCACCTTCGGCCTTTGCACAAAGCGGATGCCTCGCGAGCGCTGGGTGCCCATCATCTGCATCCTCTCGCCGATTGCCTGCTATGTGGCAGACGTAGCGGTGGGACATTTTACGGGCTATCGTTTCGGCTACGAGTTGCTGATGTGCAACGGCTTGCTCACGTTCCTCCTACTGCTGCTGTCGTCGGCGAAACTCGGCGCAGACGATGCTCGTAGCCACGGCCACGTTTAGGCTCTCGGTAGTCGTGCGTTCGCGCGGAAAATTTGGTATGTAGAGACGCTGGGTGACTTGCTTGCCCACTTTGGGCGAAATGCCGTTCCCCTCGTTGCCCATGACGATGATGCCGTGGTCGCTGAGCGGCTGTGCATAGATGTCGCTACCGTCGAGGAATGTGCCATAGACGGGCAATCGGAGCCGTGCGAGGAGCGACGGGAGGTCGGCGTAGTGGACTCGGACGCGGGCCAGCGCACCCATCGTGGCCTGGACGGCCTTGGGGTTGAAGACATCGACCGTGTCGGGCGAGCAGATGATGTCGGTGATGCCGAACCAGTCGGCCACACGGCAGATGGTTCCCATGTTGCCGGGGTCCTGTACGCCATCGAGTGCGAGGCACAGATTCTCGCTTGCCAGGCGGTCGTCCCATTCGGGGTGGGGGAGCGGAAAAAGTGCCACTACCTGCTGCGGTGCCTGCATGAGGCTGGCGCGTCGCAGTTCGTCGGGAGTGAGGCAGTCGGTAGTGACCGAGGGGGTGAGGCAGTGGCGATGTGCCTCGAGCCAAGTTGGCAATGCCGCCACATACACCGGTTGCATGACCGGCAGCAGTTCGTCCAAGAGGCGCGGTCCTTCGGCCACGAATAGCGACTCCTCGAGCCGATACTTCCGACGCTCGAGGGAGTGGATGAGCTTCAGTTTTGCCTTACTAATCATGCGTGCTTGTCGTTGCTTTGAAAATTCCGAGGACAAAGTTACACTTTTTTGGCGAAAAACAACTATCTTTGCGGGAGAAAAGGAGAAATATAGGAACTATAGGAACTATAGGAACTATAGTGGCTATAGTGACTATAGAAACTATGGTAACTATAGAATTAAAGAAAAAAAAGAAATGATTGAGAAGAAGTATCAGGTGCTGAAGCGGCAGATGCCTTGGCGGGATGCATACTACTATCAGAAGTCGGAGGTGATTTACCAGCTGACGTATGCATTCTGCCAGCGTTTCTTGCCTGCCCACGGTGACCGCACCGTGGACCAGATGGTACAGGCGGCGCGTTCGGGCAAGCAGAACATCGTGGAAGGCACCGAGGATGGCGAGACGTCCACGGAGATGCACATCAAACTGCTGAACGTGGCCCGCAGCTCTTTGCAGGAACTGCGGGAGGACTATCGCGATTATCTTCTCGCACGCACCCTGCCGATATGGAGTTCGACGCATCCACGCTACCGTCTGATGCTGGAATTCTGCCGCCAGCACAATAGGGTGGAAGACTATCAGCCCTTTGTGCCGCAATGGAACGACGAGGAGATGGCAAACATTGCCATGACCTTGTGCTACATGACCGACTCGATGCTGCATAAGACACTGCTGCGCTTGGAGAAGGACTTCGTGGAGAAGGGTGGCATCAAGGAACGCATGCATGCAGCCCGCACATCGTATCGCCGGGCGGAAGATGAGGAACTGGCACGGCTGCGACAGGATGTGCCGGCACTGAGAAACGAGGTGGCGCGACTTAAGAAACTGCTTGAGGAGAATGGGATAGATTATTGATAGGGATTATAGTAACTATGGTAACTATAGTAACTATGGTAACTATAGGAAAAAGGAAAAAGAAAAAAAGAGATGAAGCGGGTTGTATATGCTTTTGCGGGAACGATGCTGGCAGTCTTGCTGCTGCAGGCGTGCAGCGCGAGCCGCTTGCTGCCCGAGGACGGCTATCTGCTGGACCGCGTAGTGATCCGCTCCGACTCGGCCTCGCTGTCGCCCGCTCCCCTGCAAGGCTACATCCGTCAGCACCCGAATAGCAAGTGGTTCTCGCTCATGAAGGTGCCGTTGGGCATATACTGCCTATCGGGACGCGACAGCACGAAGCGTATCAACCGCTTCGTGAGGCGAATTGGCGAGGCACCCGTAGTCTATGATAGTCGGCTGGCGCAAAAGACAAGGCAGAACATCGAGTCGGCGGTGCAGAACCTGGGATACCTGGATGCCGACGTGGAAATGCAGGAACGCAGGCACAAACACAAGGTGGGGCTGCTCTATCAGATACATCCCCGCGAGCGCTACTCGGTAAGACTGATGCAGATAGACGTGCAGGATCGTGGCGTCGATTCGGTGATGCGTCGCGAGGGCGATCGCTATCATACAATGCTCGAGTCGGGCATGGACTTCGACCTGAACCGCCTGGATGCCGAGCGGAGCCGGCTGAGCAGCTACCTGCTGAACCGTGGTTACTACCGCTTCCACAAAGACTTCGTGCACTTCGAGGCCGATACCACGATAGGACGTCGGCGCGTCGACCTGCAGATGCAGGTGCGACCCTACCACAGCGGCACGCAGATTGGCCTGCGCCCCCACCAGCAGTATCGCGTCGGGGCGGTGGACTATCGCTACGAGACAGAGGACGGACGGCCCTTCGTGAGGTCGCGAGTGATACGCAATGCGACGGAACTCCATGCCGGCGACCTCTACCGCGAGAGCGACGTACAGGACACCTATGCCCGGCTGATGAGGCTCGGCGCGGTGCAGAGCGTGAATATCCGCTTTGCCGAGTCGGCGCAGGACAGCACCATGTTGCGACCCCAGATATCGCTCTTCCCGAGCAAGCGCAACACCTTCAACGTGGAGCCGCAAGGCACCAACTCGGCCGGCGACTTCGGTGCTGCGCTGAGCCTCTCGTATCAGAATCGCAATACATTTCGTGGCTCGGAAGCCTTCAACGTGAAGTTGCGCGGTGCCTTCGAAGCCATCAAGGGACTGAGCGGGTACATCGACCAGGACTACATCGAATATGGTGCCGAGATGGGGCTCGCCTTCCCCGACTTCCGTTTCCCCTTCCTCTCGGAGCAGTTCCGCCATGCCGTTCTGGCTACGAGCGAGGTGAGCCTGATGTTCGACCTGCAGGACCGTCCCGAGTTCCACCGCCGCGTAGTCACCGCCGCTTGGCGCTACCGTTGGTCGGGCAGCGACCGCCGTCGGCAGAACCGTGTGGACCTGCTCGACCTGGACTACGTCTTCATGCCTTGGATAAGCTCGACGTTCCGCGAACGCTATCTGGACAATCCCACGAGCCGCAATGCCATCCTGCGCTACATCTACGAGGACCTCTTCATCATGAAGTGGGGCTATAGTTTTACGTACAGTTCGCAGTTGCTCAACGGCGCGTCGCTGAACTATGGGACGAACGCCTACACCCTGCGTGGCGGCATCGAGACATCGGGCAACCTGCTCTACGGTATCTCGCAGCTCTTCCATACCGCATCGAACAAGAAGGGGCAGTACACACTCTTCAACATCGCATACGCCCAGTACGTAAAGGGCGACTTCGACTTCTCGAAGAGTTTCCGCATCGATGCACGCAACTCGCTGGCGCTACACTTCGGGTTCGGCATCGCCTACCCATACGGCAACACCACGATACTGCCCTACGAGAAGCGCTACTTCAGCGGCGGTGCCAACAGCGTGAGAGGCTGGAGCGTGCGCGGACTGGGACCGGGCTCGTTTCAGGGTACGGACGGGCGCATCGACTTCATCAACCAGACGGGCGACATGAAGCTGGACATGAACGTAGAGTATCGCAGCCACCTCTTCTGGAAACTGGATGGCGCGTTCTTCGTCGATGGCGGCAATATATGGACGCTTCGCGAATATGCCGAACAGCCTGGCGGACAGTTTCGGCCTGACAAGTTCTACAAGCAGATTGCCGTAGCCTACGGACTCGGCCTTCGCCTGAACTTCGACTACTTCATCCTGCGTCTCGACGGCGGCATGAAGGCCATACATCCGGCCTACACCGATACCCGGCACCACTATCCACTGCTGTACCCCGATTTCGGGCGCGACTTCAATCTCCACTTCGCCGTCGGGTTGCCGTTTTAGTTGAGGTGGGTTCTAATAATTAGCTTTGAATGGTTGAATAAATGAAGACTATTATCATCATTACGCTGACGACCGATTTGGGTTAAGAGGGCGTGGATTTCACTTTTGAGCCGTAAAAAGCGGGGAAAGATTTGCCAAATAGGCGAGAAAGATGTAACTTTGCATGAAATTTTGAAATCCATGATGAAGTTCATCTCACTTGGGTCGGGCAGCAGCGGGAATGCGTACTACCTCTCGTCGGGCGACACGCACATCCTGATAGACGCTGGCGTAGCGATACGCACAATGGTCCGACACCTCAAGGAATGCCACATAGACTTGCGGCAAATAGATGCCGTCTTTATCACTCACGACCATGCCGACCATATAAAGTCGGTGGGCTATCTGGGCAATGACTACGGACGGCTTGTGTATGCGACGGAGCCCGTGCACATGGGCATCAACCGCAACTACTGCGTGAGCAACAAACTGCCCGCCGACCGCATCCGCTACATCGAGAAAGGTGTGCCTATCGAGTTGGGCGACCTGCGTATCGTGCCCTTCTCGGTGCCCCACGACAGCAGCGACTGCGTGGGTTTCCGCATCGAAAGCGGCGACATCACCTTCTGTCTGGCGACCGATGTGGGCGAGAGTACCCCCGAAATCGAGGCCGAAGTGGCGCGTGCCAACTATCTGGTGCTGGAGGCGAACCACGATGAGGACATGCTGATGATGGGTTCGTATCCCGCCTACCTGAAGAAACGCATACGCAGCGGCAGGGGGCACATGTCGAACAAGGAAGCTGCGCGCCTGATAGCCGAACATGCCACGCCGGCCCTGCGACATGTATGGCTGTGCCATCTCAGCGAGGAAAACAACCATCCCGAGCTGGCCCGCAAGACCGTGGAGACCGTGCTGAAAGAATACGGCATTCTGGCCGGAGTGGACTTCAAACTCGACATCCTGAAGCGAAAACAGCCGTCAGAGGTGTATGAATTGACGTCAAATTGAAAAAAACAGGCCAAAGATTTGGCCATGTCGGCAAAAGTCCATACATTTGCAGTCGCAAAACGGCACAAGCGATGCGTCCTTAGCTCAGTTGGTAGAGCAATTGACTCTTAATCAATGGGTCCAGGGTTCGAGCCCCTGAGGGCGTACAGAGGAGAGAGAGGATGGACTTGCGAGTTCATCCTTTCTTGTTATCCGGCGGAGTGTGATTCGAGGTGCACATTTCTTTGACTTAACATATATATATATATAAATAATGTATAGGACAAATACGTGCGGAGAGCTGCGACTCTCCGATGCCGGGCAGCGAGTGACGTTGGCCGGATGGGTGCAACGCTCGCGCAAGTTCGGTGGCATGACGTTCATCGACCTGCGTGACCGCTACGGCATCACGCAGCTGGTGTTCAACGAGGAACGCGATGCTGCCCTGTGTGAGCAGGCCAACAAGCTTGGCCGCGAATTTGTGATTCAGGCCACGGGTCTCGTCAGCGAACGCGAGAACAAGAATCCCAACCTGCCTACGGGCGAGGTGGAGATAATCGTCGAGTCGTTCACGGTGCTCAACGAGAGCAAGCTTCCCCCCTTCACCATCGAGGAAGACACCGACGGCGGTGACGACCTGCGCATGAAGTACCGCTATCTGGACCTGCGCCGTCCCAACGTGCGCCGCAATCTGGAACTGCGCCACCGCATGACGATGGAGGTGCGCCGCTATCTCGACTCGAAGGGCTTCCTCGAAATCGAGACTCCCATGCTCATCGGTTCGACGCCCGAAGGCGCACGCGACTTCGTGGTGCCCAGCCGCATGAATCCCGGCCAGTTCTATGCCCTTCCGCAGAGTCCGCAGACTCTGAAGCAACTGCTCATGGTGGCAGGCATGGACCGATACTTCCAGATCGTGAAATGCTTCCGCGACGAGGACCTGCGTGCCGACCGTCAGCCCGAGTTCACCCAGATCGACTGTGAAATGTCGTTCGTACAGCAAGAGGACATCTTGCAGCTGTTCGAGGGAATGGCCAAGCACCTCTTCCGCGAGCTGCGCGGCGTAGAGCTTACGGAGCCCTTCCCCCGCATGACGTGGGACGATGCGATGCGCCTGTACGGCTCCGACAAGCCTGACACGCGTTTCGGAATGCCTTTCGTGGAACTGATGGACGTACTCAAGGGCACGGGCGAGTTCGGCGTGTTCAACGATGCTGCATACATCGGCGGCATCTGTGCTGAGGGACAGGCCAGCTACACCCGCAAGCAGCTCGACCAGCTGACGGACTTCGTGCGCCGTCCGCAGATCGGTGCCAAGGGACTCGTCTATGCCCGCGTGCAGGAAGATGGTACGCTAAAGAGCAGCGTCGATAAGTTCTACACGCCCGAGGTGCTCGCACAACTGCAGCAGAAGATGGGCGCCAAGGTCGGCGACCTCGTACTCATACTGAGCGGTGACGATGCAATGAAGGTGCGCAAGCAACTCTGCGAACTGCGTCTCGAGATGGGCAGCCGCATGGGATTGCGCGACAAGAATAAGTTCTCGCTGCTCTGGGTGGTTGATTTCCCGATGTTCGAATGGAGCGAGGAGGAAGGTCGTCTGATGGCCATGCACCATCCCTTCACCCATCCCAAGAACGAGGACATACCCCTGCTCGACACGAACCCTGCCGCCGTGCGGGCCGATGCCTACGACATGGTGTGCAACGGCGTCGAGGTGGGCGGCGGTTCCATCCGTATCCACGACCAAGCGCTGCAGGCCAAGATGTTCGAGATACTTGGCTTCACCCCCGAGAAGGCACAGCAGCAGTTCGGCTTCCTGATGAATGCCTTCAAGTACGGTGCGCCCCCTCATGGCGGACTGGCCTATGGCCTGGACCGCTGGGTGAGCCTCTTTGCAGGCCTCGACAGCATCCGCGACTGCATCGCCTTCCCGAAGAACAACAGCGGACGCGACGTGATGCTCGATGCTCCCGGCGCACTCGACCAGGCTCAGCTCGACGAACTCTGCCTTGCGCTGAACCTGCCGCAGGAGTGACGCATAAGGCATTGTCAAGTAGTAAGCCTCAAAACACCTGCCACTATGAGCAGCGTCGCAATGAACAACCTGTAGAATTACATTCAGCGACTCAAGATGTGAAATGCAGTGCGTGCCCGTCTGAAAAGGACGGGCACGCATCGTATTGTATTGTATGGAACGGCAGATGATTAGAATCGGACGTCAGAGTAGAGCGGGTAGTGGTCGGATATCCACTTGCAGTTAGCGCCGTACTGGTACGTCTTGTTCTTTACGTAGTAGGTGTCCACGATCGCGTTGCGGTAGAAGATGTGGTCGAGTGTCTTCTGGTCTGTGTCGCGATAGCCGTTGTAGGTGATGGCATCCACACCGTCCGAGACAAGCGCCGTGGCAGCCGCATGGTGCATGTATTCCTTCAGCGGGTCGAGTATGCTGTTGGCGTAGTCGAGGTTCAGGTCTCCGCACAGGAAGACGGGCAACGTGCCGCCTGTCGTTTTCTGTATGCTTTCCTGTATCATGGTGACGGCGTGGCCCATCGCTACGGGAGCCGACGGCGGGAAGTGAGTGCAATAGACGTAGAAATCCTTTGTCGCATCCTCGCGGCTGCGGAAGCGGGCGTAGATGGTCAGCTTTGGTGTGCTGGCATCCCAGCTCTTGCTGGAGACGGTGGGTGTCTCGCTGAACCAGAACTTGCTCCACGAGAGGAATCTTACCTTCTTTGCATCGTATAGGATGACATCGCGTTGGCCGCCGTTCTTCTCGATGCCGTCCTTCGGATAGAGCAGTTGGGAATAATCGGGCAGATTCGTTGCCAGATAAGCCGCCTGCGTCTTGCGGCATTCCTGCAGGCAGATGATGTCGGGCTTCACGTCCTTCACCATTTTGACAATGGCCGTTGCCCGCACGCCGGTGAAGGTGTTGTAGTCCGGTTCTGTCTGCTTGTCCTCGCGAATGTTGAACTGCATGATGCGCAGGCCGACGGTAGGTTCGGCCGGCACCTGCATCTGGGTGATGCGTATCTGGCGAATGCTGTCGGTGGGCACGGTCCTTGCCGCCTGGTTCGACTTGGTCTCAACGTGGAATTGCCAGCCTTGGCGACCACCCATCTGCGCAAGCGTGGTGCACATCTGGCTGATGTTCTGAAGGAGAAAGCCCTGAGACGTGGTGTCGCGGAGGTCGATGCTCATGATGCTCCGTTCGGCTGTCGTGGCCTGTGCGGGCAAGAGGGTGGGGCAGAGGATCAGGGCGAAAGATAATGCCAAGTGTCGGAAGTAAAGTTTCATAGTTTTGCTCTTAGGATGCTGCAAAGGTAGCAAATAATGTGGAAAATGTTCAATTCTGGGAAACGTTTCTTTGTCATTTCGTGCAAAAATGGTAACTTTGCCGAGATTAAACTACAAACGAAAACAACATGAAACGTAAAATTGCAATTCTTGGCGCCGGCATGATGGGTTCGGCACTGGCATTCCCCGCAGCAGAGAACGGCAACGATGTGCGCATCATCGGCACTTGTCTGGACGACGAAATCATTGACGGCTACATCCGTACGGGAAAGCACGAAAAGTTCTGCCGCCCCTTCCCCGAGGGCGTCACCTACCATTATTTTAAGGACTGGAAGAAGGCCGTCGAGGGCTGTGACTTCGTCATCGGCGGCGTATCGTCGTTTGGTGTCGACTGGTTCCTGGAGGAGATTCTGACGCAGCTCGACCCGAAGATGCCCGTCCTGAGCGTCACCAAGGGCCTGCGCGCCACGGAGGACGGCACGTTGCTCTCCTATCCCGGATTCTGGGAAAGCGAGTTGGCCAAGCGCGGCATCCATCGCACCATCTGTGCCATCGGCGGCCCCTGCACCAGTTATGAGTTGGTGTTCATGGATCCCTCCGAAGTGGGTTTCTGCGGCAAGGACAACGATGCGCTGCGCATGATGAAGGACGCCATGCAGCGCCCCTACTACCACATTTCGTTGACCAACGATGTCATCGGCCTCGAGAGTGCGGTGGCGCTGAAGAATGCCTACGCAATGGCCGTGACGCTGGCCGTCGGACTGAACACCCGCTGGCACGGCGAGCAGGAGCCGCAGCACTACAATTCGCAGGCCGGCACCTTCACTCAGGCAGTCCGCGAGACGCATGCCCTGATGCAGTTGCAGGGCGGCACCTTCGAATCCGAGTGCATCGGACTGGGCGACCTCTACGTGACCATCTTCAGCGGACGGACGCGCCGCTGCGGCGTATTGATGGGACAGGGGCTCAACTACGACGAAGTGACCGAAGCGCTTGCCGGCATCACGCTGGAGAGCTTGGTCATCACTCGCGTAATGGGCAATGCCATCCGTCGCAAGGCAGAACTGGGACTGGTCGACCTGAAGGACTTCCCGTTGCTGATGCACATCGTGGACATCCTCGACAAGGGTGCGGCCGATGCCGACCTGCCGTGGGAGGCCTTTACGTTTGAACACTTGAAATAGCTCACGGTGCATAGTCCACGGTGACGCTTTTCGCATAAAGACATGAACTAATCATGCAGACCAAACATTCCTTTCAGCATTGGCAGTGGCGTGTCATCATCTGTTCGATGATAGGCTATTCGATGTTCTATTTCGTGCGCAAGAACTTTTCCTTTGCCATGCCGGCACTGGGCGAGGCTTACGGCATCACGAACACCAGCTTTGGCATCATCCTCTCGTTGGTGGGCATCATCTATGGCGTATCGAAGTTCATCAACGGTTTCATTGCCGACCGCACCAATGCCCGCTGGCATCTGGTGGTGGGTCTCTCGGTGTGCGCGCTGCTCAACTACCTGTTCGGCTTCAGTGCCGACCTCAGTCACTGGCTTACGGGACAAGCCGACGGACCCGACTTCGTGCAGACGATGGTGATCATCATGGCCGTACTCCTGGTGCTGAACAATGTATTCCAGGGCTGCGGCTTCTCGCCGTGCAACCGTCTGATGGTCCATTGGGTGCCGCCCAAGGAGCTGGCCACGAAGATGAGCTTCTGGAACACCTCCCACTCCATCGGAGCCGGACTGGTGTCGGTGCTGTGCGGATACATTATCGGCAGCGGGATGGGCGCTGGCTCGGGCACGATGGCCTGGCAGTGGTGCTTCTGGATTCCGGCCGTAATCGCCACGCTGGGCGTCTTCTTCATTCTGATTACGCTGCGCGACACCCCGACCTCGGTGGGACTGCCCGAACTGCCCGACACGAAGACGGAGCTCGACGAGGATGACTCGCCCGAAGCCTTCAAGGCCTTCATTCGCAAGAAAGTGTTTCAGAACCCCATCATCTGGATGCTGGCCGTCACCGACCTCTTCGTCTACATCGTGCGCTTTGCCGTACTCGACTGGGGCCCCACTTTCCTGCAGAATCGTGCCGTGCCCCTCTCGCCGCAATTGGCCGGCTGGACAATCGCCATCTTCGAGATTGCCGGCTGTGCCGGAATGATGTGCGCCGGGTGGGTGTCGGACCGCTTCTTCGGCGGCAAGGCGCAAAGAGTGTGTGCCATCGAGATGGGCATCGTGGCCCTGTGCCTGGTGGCTCTGCATCTGCTGCCTGCCGACGCCAGTAGTCTGCTGGTGCTGGTACTCTTGGCCTTGGCCGGATTCTTCCTCTATGGTCCGCAGGCCCTGCTGGGCGTGGTGGCCTCGAATCAGGTGACCAAGAAGGCTGCCTCGAGTGCTGTAGGACTCATCGGCCTGATGAGCTACGTCTCCGTCATCTTCACCGGAGCCGGCCTCGGTTGGTTCTCCGACCATTTCGGCTGGGACCATCTGTTCATCCTCATGAGTGGCGTTGCGATAGTGGGCGGACTCACCGTCGCCGTCCTGTGGAACATCAAGGACGACGGCTACATTCACTAAAGCATTCTCCGTTTGAACTTAGAGATTGTTAAACGTGAGGGGAACCGGCTGCGAGGCTGGTTCCCCTGCTGTATTCTCTTGGGATTAAGCATTTTTAACGCCAGCTTTGCTGTTTGTCTCGCGCAAAAGCAATACCTTTATGCTCCCGTTCGACTAACGACACTCTATAATAAGGTATAAAGTATGAGATCGCTGCTCCGCATCCTTTGCGGCACACTCCTCTTGGCCGCGCTCCCCGCCGTTTCCCCCCAAGCGCAGGGCACTCGCAGCCTTTCGCTCGAGCTCCTTGGCGTCCACAATGCTGTGGGCATCAACTACGACGCACGCTTCCGTCCATCCTCTGCGCTGGGCTATCGTGTAGGCCTTGGCTATGCCTACAGCGAGGACTACAATTTCCTGCACAATACCACTCGCCTGCAGGGCGTTGCCGTACCTTTGGAGGTGAACTATCTTTTGGGTAAGAGATGCAGCAGGCTGGAGTTGGGCTTCGGCGCCAGTCTGGGCTGCTACTTCGAAGATTATGAACTGACCCATTGGACTTACGATCCGGCCAACGGCGGCGTATATAACGCTTGGTCTGAGCCGGCTCACGACTGCGGTTTTGGCTATTTCCTCTTCGGCGACATCGGCTATCGCTACCAGAAGCCCGGCGGCTTCATCTTCCGTGCAGGCATTACTCCCTCGTTCCACTTTGGCGACCGTCACGGCATCGACCGCATCCTGCTGGCTCCTCATCTCTCCTTCGGCTGGTCGTTCTGAGCGGGAAGAGTTTGGCGCTTGCAGCTGCATCGGAAAATGCTTGCTGTCGCAGACGCTCCTGCTTGCTGTCGCATCCGTTTCTGCTTGCTGTCGCAGACGCTCCTGCTTGCGCAAGCGGAGGCCAACACTTGCCTTAGTTTTGGTCCGCACTTGCGCAAGTCTTTGCCGATAATTCCTGAGGGGTACAGAAATATCTGCCGTTTTGTTTTGTATGTCGGAATTTTTCCCTAACTTTGTCTGGCAATTGAGACCGTCGGTGCATCGCATGCCGACTCTCGCCATTTGCCGCAGAAGACTGACGACAACGAACAAACTATTATAAACAAACCAAATGAAACGAACATTCCGTTATGTAACAGCCGCGTTGTGTCTGTCACTCGCAGCCTGTTCCTCAGTGTTTGATTCCGGCAGCGACAAGCTGCGGAAGGACTTCCGACATGTTCCCGAGAGCCAGCGCATGGCCGTCTATTGGTACTGGATGAGCGACAATATCTCGGTGGAAGGTGTAGAACACGACCTCGAGGCCATGAAGAAAGCCGGCATCGGGCGCGCCTTCATCGGCAACATCTGGCAGGACAACATCCCCGCCGGCCCACACAAAGTGCTGAGCGAAGAATGGTGGAAGGTGACGCATGCCGCCCTGAAGAAAGCCACCGAACTGGACATCGAGATCGGCATCTTCAACTGTCCCGGCTGGAGTCAGAGTGGCGGCCCGTGGGTAACGCCCCAGGAGTCAATGCGCTATCTGGCCGGAGCGAAACTCAAGGTGCAGGGCAACGGCTCGGAACAGGCCATCACGCTGCCGGCCCTGCCTGCCGATTCACGCGACGAGCGCGTCCTGGCCTATCCCGACATGTCGGACCGCTTCGTGTCGCAGACAGTCGATGTGCACAAGACGGCAGGCGTCGATGAGCAGAAAGACGTCACCTTCGACGAGCCTGTGGATGTGCGAAGCATCACCTTCGAGGCCGACGGCTATCTGCTCGCCAATGTCGTCATCCAGGCGCTCGAGAACGACGAGTTTGTCACGCTGAAGACGGTGCACCTCGACCGCACCAACGGCGCGCTCAACGTGGGCTTCGTGCCCCAGGCCCCCATCGTGGTGGCACTGCCCGACACGAAGACAAAGGACATCCGCATGATATTCACCGGCGGCCCGCGCGACTTCGACGTGCGCGCCACAGTCTCCACCGAGCCTCGCATGGAGCGCTATGCCGAGAAGTCGCTCGCCAAGATGTTCCAAAGCCCCCTGCCCATGTGGGGCGAATATATGTGGCCCACTCAGGCCGAACCCGACGAAGAGGGACTCCTCGTGCAGCCCTGTGAGGTCATCGACCTTACGGACAAGCTGGCCGCCGACGGCACGCTGACCTGGACCGTGCCCGACGGCGCCTGGACCATCCTGCGCACCGGACTGGCTCCCACGCTCACGACGAACGCCCCGGCCTCGCCCGAGGCCACAGGTCTCGAGGTGGACAAGATGAGCCGCCAGCATGTAGCCACCCACTTCGACGCCTTCCTCGGCGAAATCCTGCGCCGCATCCCGGCTGCCGACCGCAAGAGCTTCAAGATTGTGGTGGAGGACAGCTACGAGACTGGCGGACAGAACTGGACGGACGACATGCTGGACGTCTTCCGAGCCCGCTATCACTACGACCCTGTGCCCTATCTCCCGGCACTGTACGGACAGGTGATCGGCTCGCAGGATCAGAGCGAGCGTTTCCTTTGGGACCTTCGCCGCTTGGTAGCCGACCGCGTAGCCTACGACTATGTGGGCGGACTGCGCGAGGTGAGCAACCGAAACGGACTGATCACTTGGCTCGAGTGCTATGGCCACTGGGGCTTCCCCGGCGAGTTCCTGATGTATGGCGGACAGAGCGACGAGGTGGCCGGTGAGTTCTGGAGCGAGGGCTCGCTCGGCGATATCGAGAATCGTGCCGCCAGCAGCTGCGCTCACATCTATGGCAAGCAGAAGGTGTGGGCCGAGTCGTGCACATCGGGCGGACCTGCCTTTACGCGCTATCCCGCCGTGATGAAGCAGCGCACCGACCGCTTCTTCTGCGAAGGCATCAATGCCACCCTGCTCCACCTCTACATCCAGCAACCCGACGATACCACCTTCCCCGGCATCAGCGCAGGCTTTGGCAACGAATTTAACCGCAAGAATGTCTGGTTCAGCCAGATGGACCTCTTCACCGACTACCTGCGTCGCTGCAACATGATGTTGCAACAGGGACGCTATGTGGCCGACGTGGCCTACTACATCGGCGAGGATGCCCCGAAGATGACTGGCGTATGCACACCCGCACTGCCGCGCGGCTACAGCTTCGACTACATCAATGCCGAGGTGCTCAAGTCGGCCCGAGTGAAGGACGGACAGCTGGTGCTGAAGGGCGGCATGGAGTATCGCGTACTGGTGCTCCCCAACCAGACCACCATGCGCCCCGAGGTGCTCTCCTGCATCGCCCGGCTCGTCGAGCAGGGACTCACCATCCTGGGCCCCAAACCCACCGCTTCGCCCAGCATGGAAGGCTATCCCGACTGCGACAAGCAGGTGCGCGAACTTGCCGACCTGCTGTATGCCGGCCCCACTTATGGCAAGGGTCGCGTCTATCCCGCCGGTACGGAACTGAAGGCAGTGCTCGACGAACTGGACGTCCGTCCCGACTGCTACACGGCTGAAGACAAGCCCATTACATTCATTCATCGCACGCTGAAGGACAGCGAGGTGTACTTCGTCTCAAACCAGAGCGGTAAGCCCACCAAGTTCGATGCCAACTTCCGTGTCAGCGGCATGATGCCCGAACTGTGGAATCCCGTGACGGGCGAGAGCCGCCTGCTGCCCGAATTTGCCGAGGCAGACGGCATCACTACTTTGCCCATGCAGCTGGCAGCCTTCGAGAGTCTCTTCATTGTCTTCCGCAAGGCCGATGCCAAGCAACTGGCCGCACTCTCCGATACTGAGAATTTCCCGGAGCCCGAGCTGATTGACAACATCGATGCGCCTTGGACGCTGACGTTCCAGGAAGGCATGCGCGGTCCCGCCGAGCCCGTGAAGATGGACACCCTGCGTTCGCTCACGACAAGCGAAGACCCTGCCGTCAAGTTCTTCTCCGGCCAGGTGGACTACACCAATACGTTCTCGCTTGATGCCAAGCCCGAAGGCCGTCTGTACCTCGATCTTGGCATGGTAATGGTCATGGCTCGCGTCTATGTGAACGACCAGTATGCCGGCGGCGTGTGGACGCATCCCTATCGTGTGAACGTCACCGACTTCGTCAAGGAGGGTGAGAACACCGTGCGTATCGAGGTGGTCAATAACTGGCAGAACCGCATGGTGGGCGACCTGCAGTTGCCCGCCGAGGAGCGCCGGACCTACGCAACCGTGAATCCATTCAATGCCGAGAGCAGACTCCAAGATTCCGGCCTGATGGGTCCCGTCAAGCTGGTGAAGGAGTAAGGTCGGAATCCACTCCCGAAATAATAGCAACAGCGGGGGCGCAACCATGTGGCTGCGTCCCCGCTGCTGTTCCTGCACTTTACCTTACCCTATATTCTATAGCCTTTAACCTTTAACCTTTAACCTTCAACCTTTAACCTTCAACCTAAAAACCTAAAAACCTAAAACCTAAAACCTTTACCCTTCACCCTTTTCACACCAATCGTCAATCAGCTTTCGGGCAATGGATGCCTTGTCGGGAATCTGCGGCAAGTTGTCTCGGCGGAACCATCCACCGCTGCCCAGTTCCTCCTTTTGCAGTTTGATTTCCCCTTCGGCATAGTCGGCGGTGAAGCCCACCATCAGTCCGCAGGGGAAGGGCCACGGCTGGCTGCCGAAGTAGTGCAGGTTGCGGATGCGCAGGTGAGTCTCTTCCCAAACCTCGCGCTCGACAGCCTGTTCCAACGTCTCGCCCGTCTCCACGAATCCTGCCACGAGACCGTAGTGGTTGCCGCGAAAGTTGCGTGCATGCACCAGCAGTATCTCGTCGTCGCGCAGTACTCGCACGATAATGGCCACCGCCAACGACGGCCACCACTCCTTGCCACACTCAGGACATTGCTTGCTGATGTCCGTCTGCCACCCGAGAGGCGATCCGCACACACCGCAGTATCGTGTCTGCTGGTCCCAATAGACGAGCTCGGCACACTTGCCTGCCAGTCGGTAGTCCTCGGGGCTGAGTATCTGGAACGTCTTTCTGAGGCCCATCATCTGCAAGTCGTCGCGTCCCGTGACGGGATAGTCGAGACGAATGACCTGCAACTCGTCCTCGCCTTGATGGAGGGTGGTGACGCGGTTCCACGACTTCAGTGCCACTGGCGGCTGAATGCCAAAGGGGATGTTCCCCTCGGCGGTGAGAAGCACATCCCCTTGGCAAAATGCGAAATAGCGTATCATCAGATGCCCAGCGACTTCTTGATTTCCTCTACCTTCGCCTTGGCGCGGGTGACGCAGCCGGCGTAGCAGTCGGGACATCCCATCGTGTCCTTCACCTCGAGGTAGAACTTAATCTTCGGCTCGGTACCGCTGGGGCGCACGCTCACCTTGGTGCCGTCCTCGCAGAACCACTGCAGCACGTTCGACGTAGCGGGCATGTCGAGCTTTGTAGTGCGACCTTCACAGTCGGTAGCCGTCAGACTCTGGAAGTCTTTGGTGCACACAATCTTGCTGCCAGCGATGTCCTTCGGTGCTTTTACTCCGCGGAAGTCTGCCATCATTTGCTTTATCTCGTCGGCTCCGCTCTTGCCCGGACGTACCACATTAATTGTGTGCTCGAAGCTGAAACCATACTCGAGGTAGATCTTCATCAGCAGGTCGTAGAGCGTCATGCCCTGATCCTTGGCCCATGCGGCGATCTCGCAGATGAGACAGATACTGGCTGGCGCATCCTTGTCGCGCACCTTGTCGAAGGGCAGGAAACCGAAACTCTCCTCGCCTCCGCCAATGTACTTCTGCTTGCCCTCGCTGAGTGCAATCTCACGGGCAATCCACTTGAAGCCTGTGTAGCAGTCACGTAACTCGACGCCATTCTTCTCGGCCATGCGTGCGATGACCTCGGTGGTCACGATGGTCTTCACGAGGAAGTCTGTCGGGTTGAGTTGTCCGAGTGCCTGCTTGTTCTTGATGATATAGTAGCAGAACATCATGACGGTCTGATTGCCGTTGATGATCATCCACTCGCCCTTGGGGTCGCGGCATACGATGGCCAGGCGGTCGGCATCCGGGTCGGTGGCCACCACGAGGTCGGCACCGAGCCGGCTTCCCAGCTTCATGCCCAATGTCATGGCCTCGGCATTCTCGGGGTTGGGACTGATGACAGTGGGGAAGTTGCCGTCGATGACCATTTGTTCGGGAACTACATGAATGTTCTGGAAACCCCAGCTGCGGAGGCACAGGGGAACGATGACGCGTCCCGTGCCGTGCATGGCGCTATAGACGATGTTGAGATCCTTCTGGCGCAGGATGACATCCTGATCTATCATCACTTCGTGTACGGCAGTCATGTAGTCGAAGTCCATTTCGCCGCCGATAATCTCGATGAGTTCCTTGTTCGGTTCGAACTTGACGTCCTCGATGCGCACCTTGTTTACTTCGTCGATGATGCCTGTATCGTGGGGCGCAATCACCTGTGCACCGTCCTCCCAGTAGGCTTTGTAGCCGTTATACTCCTTGGGGTTATGGCTGGCTGTGACGTTCACGCCGGCCTTGGCGCCCAGGCGACGTATGGCAAAGCTTACCTCGGGGGTGGGACGCAGGCTCTCGAAGAGATATACCTTGATGCCGTTGGCCGAGAAGATGGCGGCCACGGTCTCGGCAAACATGCGCCCGTTGTTGCGGCAGTCGTGGCATACGACCACGCTGAGTCCTTGCTGGCCGGGGAATGCCTTGAGGATGTAGTTGGCGAAGCCCTGTGTGGCCATGCCCACGATGTAGCGGTTCATGCGGTTGGTGCCTGCACCCATGATGCCGCGCAGTCCGCCTGTGCCGAACTCGAGATTCTGGTAGAAGGCATCCACCAGCGGATTCTTGTCCTCGTTGTCCAACATGGCGCGAATCTCGGCCTTAGTCTCCTCGTCGTAGTAGGGCGAAGCTAGCCATTCCTGAGCTTTAGCCTCGCATTGCTTGATAAGTGCTGTGTCCATAGTGTGTGATATTGTATGTGTGATTATGTGCGGAATGATGATTTGCGCCGTGGGCGCAGTGTGAAGAAAGCGTGTGATGAGAGGGCGGGGAGGGGAGGCGCTAAGTCTCCCCCCTCCGTCCGTCGGCGGTCTGCCGTAGGTCAGGCTTCGGCGAACTGGTCCTTGCCTACACCGCAGATGGGGCATTCAAAGTCTTCGGGCAACTGCTCGAACGGCGTGCCGGGTTCGATGCCAGCTTCGGGCACTCCCACTTCGGGGTCGTATTCCCAGCCGCATACTTCGCAAACATACTTCTTCATAGCTTTGGTGAATTTAATGGGTTGATTGGTTTAATGGGGGAACTATTTCCTTCTTATTTCTCTTGCAGGTATTGGCTGAACCATTGTGTGATTTGGCGGAAGAGGTGGCGCCGTGTGTTGCCGCCGTAGATGCTGTGGTTGCGGTTCGTATATGCCAGCATGCCAAAGTCTTTGTCGGCCTGTACGAGTGCCTCGGCATATTCAGCCGTATTGCGATAGTGGACGTTGTCGTCGGCCATGCCGTGGCAGATGAGCAGATGGCCTTGCAGCTTGCTGGCTCGGCCGATAGGGGAGTCGTCGTAGCCCTCCTTGTTCTCCTTGGGGGTGCGCATGAAGCGTTCGGTATAGATGCTGTCGTAGTATCGCCATGAGGTGGGCGGAGCTACGGCCACACCGGCGGCAAAGACGCCGCGTCCCTCGCTCATGCTCATCAGGGTGTTGAAGCCACCGTAGCTCCATCCCCAGATGCCAATTCGCTTGCCGTCGACATAGGGCAGCGAGGCAAGGTAGATGGCAGCCTCGGCTTGGTCGTGGGCCTCAAGATTGCCCAGATGGAGATAGGTCTGCTGTTCGAAGTCGCGTCCGCGTCCACCAGTACCCCGTCCGTCCACACAGACACAGATGAACCCCTGTTGGCAGAGGTATTGCTCGTAGAGACTGCCTCCCATGTTGCCGGTATGCCACGAGTCGAGGACTTGCTGGCTACCTGGGCCGCTATACTGGTGCATTACGACTGGATATTTCTTCCCTTCGTTGAAGTCTGCAGGGAGCACCATGAAGCCGTTCAACTCCACACCGTTCTGTGTCTTGAACGTAAAGAACCGGCGTTCGCCAAGCTCTTTCGTGGCCAGTTTTTCACGCAGTTCATGATTGTCCTCCAGTGTCTTGAGGCTTTTGCCCGTGGCATCGCACAGCGTATAGACGGGTGGTGTGTTCAGGTTGCTGTATGTGTTCAGGTGATACTTGAAGCTTTTGCTGAATATGGCGCTGTTTGTGCCCTCCTGTGTGGAAAGTTTGGTGGCTCTTCCCTTCTGATCGGTACGACAGACGGTGCGGCGAAGTGGACTCTCCTGGGCACAGGCATAGTAGGTGGTTCCCGTCTTGGTGTCGTAGCCATAGAATGAGGTGACGGGATAGTCGCCGCTGGTGAGCTGTCGTTTTTGCGTGCCGTTCAGGTCGTAGAGATAGAGGTGGGCAAAGCCGCTGCGTTCGCTCATGAGTACGAAGCCGCCCTCCACCGTTTGGAATTCCTCGTACACCTTGTCGGGGATGTATCGTTCCGTTTCCTCGCGTACTATACAGCGACATTCTGTACTTCGTGGGTTGGCCAAGTAAATGTCAAGCCGGCTTTGGTGGCGGTTCTGTGTCAGGATGAGCACTTTCTCTGGCTCGTTTGTGGCGTAGATGCGCGGCACATAGCCGTCTGGCTCGAGAGGCAGTTGCATCTGGCGTGTAACGCGGCTCTTGATGTCGAAGGAGTGGACAGTGACCGTACTGTTGCGTGCGCCGGCAATCGGATACTTGTATTCATAAGCTCCCGGATACTCGGCATATTCTTCGCGTTCGGGCATCAGTCCCTTGAACCATGGGAATGCGTATAGCGGCACTTCGCTCTCGTCGTAGCGAATCCATACAAGCATCGAGGCATCGGCTGTGAAGTCGTAGGCGCGGCTCAGCGAAAACTCTTCCTCATTCACCCAGTCGGGCTTTCCGTTAAGCACTTTGTTGAACTCGCCGTCTTTAGTTATTTGGCTCTCGCTGTTGTTGAAGAGTAACTTCACCAGAAAGAGATTGCCCTCGCGCACAAAGGCTACCATATTGCCGTCGGGACTCCACAGAGGCACCTCCTGCGGACCACCGTCGCTCAGACGTTCCAATGTGCGGTTCTTTACATTATATATATAATACACCGCCGTATGGCTGCGTCGGTAGATGGACTTCGTCTCTGTGCGTACAAGAATGTGACTCTCGGTGGGGCTCATCATGTAGCCGTCGATGCGATCCAACTGTATCTTCCCCTTTACATTGCCTACGTCGAAGAGCACGCCCGTCTCCTCGCCCGTGCGGAAACTATAGGTCACAATTTGACGGCGGTCGTCCGAGAGGCGGCTGTATGTCTCGCCGTCCAGCATGGGTGTCAACCCGCCATACCCTTTGGCGCTGTATACGCCGTTGCAGATGTCATTCAGTACCAGTTTCTCTGCCTTTGCCGTGGTGCCCTGCATGCCCAAGACGAGCAGCATGGCCGTCAGTATTCTTTTTCCTGTGCGTAGCATGGTGTATGTCTCCTTTGGTGGTTGTTTCATTCTATCAGCGACAAAGGTAGTGATTATTCGTGAAATTTGCGTCGCTTGTGAGTTAAAAGATGCGAAAATGACGTAAATATTTCCTGATGCAGCACTTTCTTCCTTCTCATACCACTTGTGGCATCTTGGGTCGCTACACGTTGTCTCTTTAGCGACGAGAGGTTTTCTGCACGTTTTTGATGAATCCGGTGGCATTTTGTTTTGTGTTTGGTGGCATGCAGTCGGATGCGTGTCAGCCCTCCATATTCCTCAGCATATCGACAAATTCGTGGTTCTTCATTCCCCAGTGGGGGGCGATGACGAGGTCGGGGGGACTCTGGCTGACGAAACGTTCGAGGACAACTGATTCTGGGATATGCGTGATATAGCGCAACACGAGGCGGGCATAGTCCTCAGCCGTGGGCATAGGCCAAGGTTGGCGAAGGTATTCTTCGGCCAGTGCAGTGCCGCGGATAATCTGCAGTTGGTGGAGCTTGAGTGTAGTGAGCGGCAGGCGGCCAACCTCGTCGGCTCCGTGCATCAGCATTTCTTCTGTCTCCCATGGGAAGCCCAGGATAATGTGTCCTCCAGTGCGAATGCCGCGAGCTGCAGTGCGATGGATGGCTTCGACGCTTTGTGCGAAAGTGTGGCCGCGATGGACTCTGCGCAGGGTCTCCTCGTTTGTGCTCTCGATGCCAAACTCCACGATGAGGAATGTGCGGCAATTCAGCTCAGAAAGATAGTCGAGGAGTTCGTCGGGCATGCAGTCGGGCCGTGTGCCAATGACGAGTCCCACTATGTCAGGCACTGCGATAGCCTCCTCATAGAGGATCTTGAGGTGGGGCAGTGAGGCGTAAGTATTCGTGAAGGCTTGAAAGTATGCCAAGTATTTCATCGTGGGATACTTTCGCGCGAAGAATTGCTTGCCAGCTTCCAACTGCTCTGTCACGCTGAGCTTTGGGTCGCAATATGCGGGATGGAACGTGGCGTTATTGCAGAATGTGCATCCGCCAGTGCCAAGCCGTCCGTCGCGATTCGGGCAGGAGAACCCCGCATTGACCGAGAGCTTCTGCACTTTGCATCCCAACTGCGCCTGCAGCCAGAGGCCGTATTCGGTATGCCCCCCAGCCCCCTTTTGAGGGAGAACGGATGGAATGTGATTATGCATTCACTTGAAGCTGAATGGTGAGGCTCTGCGCATCGAACTGAACGCCCTCACGGCAAACGAAGTGTGCGATGTGTCCGTCTTGTGCAAGTTGGCGCGGTGTGCCGGCGATGATGCGGCCTTCCTCCATGAGCCAGACTCGGTCGCTCAGTTGGAGAGCCATCTCGACGTCGTGAGTGCTCAGGAAGATAGTCTTCTGCATCCCGTGGGCTAAGCGCAGCAACATGCGCATCATCTCGACCTTGCTCGGATAGTCAAGGAAGGCTGTCGGCTCATCGAGCAGGATGATGGGCGTCTCCTGTGCAACGGCTTTTGCAATCATCACTTTCTGCCTTTCGCCATCACTCAGCGTGTTGATGTAGCGATGTTGTAGGTGAACGATGCCTGTCTGCTGCATGGCATCGTCCACTACACGACGGTCCTCGTCGTTCAGTCCGCCCCAGAAGCCAGTGTAGGGTGTCCGGCCCATGCCCACCATGTTGCGTACGGTCATGTGCTGGACCGATGTCCTTTCTGTGAGTACTACGCCGATTAGTCGGCTCCGCTCGCGCGTAGAGAGTTGATTGAGTGGTCTGTCGCCGATGCGAATGTCGCCAGCCAGCGGGGGTAGGAAGGCAGAAAGCGTGCGCAGGAGTGTGCTCTTTCCTACGCCGTTGGGTCCCAATAGGCTTACCAGTTCGCCCTGTCGCAGTTCGGCGTTGATGCCTCGCATGACAGTGTGACGGCCATAGCCGGTAGAGAGGTTGCGTAGTGTAATCATTTTCGTGGAAGCGTTCAAACCCCCAGCCCCTTCGAGGGGCTGGGGGAGTTCAAGGATCTCAACATTCTATTCGTAGTTTGTACAGTACTTGTAGCCCAACCGGTGATACATCTTCTCGAATTCGGCCAGGCGTGGCTTGAACTGCTCGAAGTCTTTCTTCTCGGGCTGTGTCCACTGCACCTCGCTTATGGCTGCCAGTCGTGGCAGCAGCATGTACATAACGTGATCTGGGCTGGCTATGTATTCACTCCATACGTTGCATTGTGCGCCCAAGATGTACTTCGCTTCCTCGGCAGTCAGTTCCTCGGGAATCGGTTCATGACTGTACACCTTGCTCAACGGCAGATCGCGCGTAAAAGCCATCGGCTGTGTGGCATGATTGGCCAGCTGATAGTAATCGAAATAGCAGAACCACTTGTTCGTCACGATGACGCGATGATGCTTCTGGGCGGCAGTCACGTTTTCCTTGCCTCCGCGCCAGTACATTACGGTGGCGTTCTCCGAGAGTCCGCCCTGCACAATCTCGTCCCATCCAATCAGTTCGCGGCCCTTTGTGGCCAGGAAGTTCTCCACCTCCTGATTGATGTACGTCTGCAACTGGGCTTCCTTCTCGAGTTTCAGTTCCTTCATTTTCGCCTGACACTTGGGGCACTTCTCCCAGCGCTTGCGCGGACACTCGTCGCCGCCGATGTGGATGAACTTGCTGGGGAACAGTTCGCACACCTCGCTCAGTACCGTCTTGATGAACTCCAACGTCTTGGGGTTGCCGGCGCAGAGTACGTCGGTGTCAATGCCCCAATGGCGCTTTACGACATAGGGGCCGCCTGTGCATCCCAGCTCGGGGTAGGCTGTCAGTGCTGCCACCATGTGGCCCGGCAGGTCGATTTCGGGGATAATGGTAATGTAGCGCTCGGCGGCATAGGCCACAATGTCGCGTATCTGCTCTCTCGAGTAGAATCCGCCCTCGGGTTTGCCGTCGAAGATGGCGTTCGACAAGTCTTTAGCCCCCACGTTGGGCCCCACGATGGTGTAGGGGCGGTGGCTGCCTTTTGCTACGAGCTCGGGCAACGCCTTCACCTCGAGGCGCCAGCCTTGGTCGTCGGTCAGGTGCCAGTGAAACTTATTCACTCCGTGCAGGGCCAGAATGTCGATGAACGTCTTGATAAAGTCGGCCGGGAAGAAGTGGCGCGCACAGTCGAGCATCGCTCCGCGGTACTGGAATCGTGGCGCATCTTGGATTACGACCCAGGGCAGCAGCACGCTGTCGCCCGTCTCTTGCTCGATGCTCTTGCGCAGAGTCTGGATGCCGTAGAAGACCCCGCTCTCGCTGGCACCCTGAACGAGGATGCCCTTCTTGTCCACCGTAATCTGGTAGGCATCGGGATTGTCACTTGCCAGTCCGAGGGCGAGGCGCACCGGTGCGACGTCCTTCTTCTTAGCTTTCTTTTTGGCTTCCACTTCGGGCTGAGGCACAAGCCCCAGAAACTCTTGGGCAAACTCTGCGTTGCGCTTCATCAGAGCATTCTCGGCGGGGTAGGCAACAACCTGTCCCTTGACGAGTGCTGTGGTCTTTCCGCTGGCGTCCAGCGTGATAGACTGTGGCAGCGGTATGGTCTGATAGTTCACTTCGCCTTTGGCTGCGAGGCAGAGCAGAGCTGCGGCGAGGATGGTTGACATCTTTTTCATTATGGCAAAATATTTAAGGGTTCAATCTCTAAAATCTATTCGTAGCTTGTACAGAACTTGTAGCCCAGACGTCTGTACATTTTCTCAAGCCCAGCGAGACGTTCCGTGAATTCCTCGAAACTCTTCTCGCCAGCCGGACGCCACTGTACTTCGCACATTGCGGCCAGTCGGGGCAGCAGCATGTATTCTACATGACTGGGGCTCAGTACATATTCTGACCACAGATTACATTGTGCGCCCAGGATGTATTTGCCTTCCTCGGCAGTCAGTTCTTCGGGAATAGGCTCTAAGCTATAGACTTTGCTCAGGGGCAGGTAGCCGCCGATGCCATGAGGCTGTGCATGCTGGTTCTTCAGCTGATAGTAGTCGATGTAGCAATGGCTCGTCGGCGTCATGATGACGCGATGGTGCAGCCGAGCCGCCTCGATGCCTCCCTTGAAGCCGCGCCAACTCATCACGGTGGCGTTCTCCGAAAGTCCGCCCTCGAGCGTTTCGTCCCAGCCAATCAGCTCGCGGCCTTTGCCTGCAAGAAACTTCTCTACCTCTTTATTAATATAGGTCTGCAACTGTGCCTCCTTCTCGAGTCCCAATTCTTTTTTCTTTGCCTGACACTTTGGACATTTCTCCCAGCGAACGCGCGGACTCTCGTCGCCGCCGATGTGGATGAACTTGCTGGGGAACACTTCGCACAGCTCGCCCAGCACTGTCTTGATGAACTCCAACGTCTTGGGATTGCCGGCGCAGAGCACGTCAGGGTCAATGCCCCAGTATGGACGAACGAAGTATGGGCCGCCGGTGCAACCCAGTTCGGGATAAACGCTCAGTGCCGCTACCATGTGGCCCGGCAGGTCGATTTCGGGGATGATGGTGATGTAGCGCTCGGCGGCATAGGCCACAATGTCGCGCAGCTGCTCCTGCGTGTAATAGCCCTCCTCGGGAGTGTCGTCGTAGATGGCATTGTCCGCATCACGCAAGCCTACGTTGCTGCCGATGATGGTGTGGGGGCGATAGCTTCCCTTCTTTGCCAGTTCGGGCAGTGCCTTCACCTCGAAGCGCCAGCCCTGGTCGTCGGTCAGATGCCAGTGGAACTTGTTCACTCCGTGCAGTGCCAAGATGTCAATGAATGTCTTGATGTATTCGGCTGGGAAGAAGTGGCGGGCGCAGTCGAGCATCGTACCGCGATACTGGAAGCGAGGCGCATCCGTGATGGTCGCCCAGGGCAGAGGCACGCTGTCGCCCTTCTCCTGCTCGATGCTCTTGCGCAAGGTCTGGATGCCGTAGAAGACACCGCTCTCGCTGGCACCCTGAACGAGGATGCCTTTCTTGTCCACCGTAATCTGGTAGGCATCGGGATTGTCGCTTGCCAGTCCGAGGGCGAGACGTACCGGTGCGACGTTCTTCTTCTTAGCTTTCTTTTTGGCTGCCACTTCGGGCTGAGGCACAAGTCCCAGAAACTCCTGGGCAAACTCGGCGTTGCGTTTCATCAGAGCATTCTCGGCGGGGTAGGCAACAGCCTGTCCCTTGACGAGTGCTGTGGTCTTTCCATTGGCGTCCAACGTGATGGACTGCGGCAGCGGAATCACTTGGTAGTTCACTTCGGCCAAGGCAGACGTTCCGACGAGTGCAATGGCGAGCGAGGCAATGGTTTTCTTCATCATAATATTTGTGTTTTAGAGTGAATAGTTAGTGCGAACGCTTCAGGATGACATACAGGATGACGGGCGCTCCGATGAGGGGCGTAATGACGTTGATGGGCAAGACGCTTCCCGGACGGAATTGCGTGGACATCAGATTGCAAAGAAGTGTGAGGCTGGCTCCCATGAGCATTGTGCCGGGCAGCAGCAGGAGGTGGCTGCTGGTGCGCAGCCACATACGGGCAATGTGTGGGACGGCCAGTCCGAGGAACGAGATGGGACCGCAGAAAGCAGTAGTCGTGGCGGTGAGCAGGCCAGTGGAGAGCAGCAACCCGTTGCGCGTCCGGCGAATGTTCACGCCCAGATTGGCGGCATATTGCTCTCCCAGCAGCAGTGCGTCCAAAGGCTTGGCAAGCATCATGGCGCTCAGGAGGCCGGCAGCAATGCAGAGTGTGTAGAGAGGCAGATGGTTCAGCGATACATTGCTGAACGTACCCATGCCCCAAAGGACAAAGTTGTGAACACCCTCCTCCGTAGCACTGAAGTTGAGCAGCGAGATGATGGAGCCTGTGACGTAGCTGATCACCACGCCCGTAATGAGCAGCATCGTCTTACTCTGCAGGCTATGGGAGAGCATCAGCAACAGGAGCATGATGGCCAGTGCACCCAGCATTGCGGCGGCTACCACCAGTAGATAACCGCTCATCGTGAGGCTGCCCAATGTGACGGTGCCGCCCAGCAGGAGCATCACCAATGCCACGCCGAGGTTCGCTCCCGCGTCGATGCCCAAGATACTGGGACCTGCCAGCGGATTGCGAAAGAGCGTCTGCAGCATCAGTCCGCTCGTACTCAGCGCCGCTCCGCAGAGCAGTGCCGTCAGCATCTGCGGCACTCGGCTCTCCACGAGGATGAAGCGCCATGCCGGGTTCTCCGCGTCATCGTGCCCCAGCAGGATCTGCACCACACTCCGAGCGGGGATGCTCAGCGAGCCCCACAGAATGTTGCAGCCCGCCAGCACTATCGTGGCGAGCACCAGAAGCAGTATGAACGCCCATTGTTTCATATCTCATTGACCATTGACCGATTGACCATTGACCATTTTTCCGCTCGACGCTTGCGGCGCTTGACTTGTCCAGGAATACTCTTTTTGCGAGCAGAAGCGGCAGAGCCGAGCGATCCATTGACACTGGCAGCAGCGTCTTTAACCTTTAACCTTTACAAGACGCTTGAACCCTCGTCCGATGATGCTCCCTCTATTGCAGCGTCATTATGCGCTTCATCTCCAGATTCTCGTAGCCCTCGGGGCAGTGGGTGGAGAGATAGACAGTGGGATTGTCCAGAACGAACTGGCGCACTCGGTCGAGCGTCTGACGGGCTGCAGCGATGTCCTCGAAAACGACGCTGAGCTTGTTGGCCTTCAGTGCGGCATCGCAATAGGTGACATCGCCGTGGAACATGTAGTAAAGTCCTTCGTTCTCTGCAATGATGATGCTGTTGCCCTTCGTGTGTCCCTTGGCCTCGACGAACCAGATGCCGTCGGCCACTTGCTGGGCATTGGGGAAGTTCTTGTATGTCTGGCCATACTGAGCGCGGACGATGTGGCCGTCCTCAGGTAGTTTCATGGCATCGGCATCCTCCGGAGCGATGTACACCTTGGCGTTGGGGAAGTACTGCAGGGCTGCCGTGTGGTCGGGATGCTTGTGGGTGATGAGAATCTTCGTCACTTGCTCGGGCTTGTAGCCCAGTGCGGCAAAGGCTTCCATATAGTCCATCAGTTTCTCGCCCATGTAGAGTGGTGCCCCGAGTTTCTTCTCCTGCGGCTTCATGCCATTCTGGAAGCCTGTGTCCACAAGGATAACCTCTTCGCCCGTATCGATGAGAAAGTTCTGAAGACTGCTGCGGTATATAATCTGTTCGTCCGTTCCGTCCTTGCCCTCACCGCCAAAGGCAAACTGCTGGTTCATGAAACCGCCATCGAACATCCTGATAGCTTTGATTTCCATAATTGTCTTTGTTTGGCTTTTTATTTATTAATGTGTTGCAAAGTTATGAAAAAAATCTCAATACAAAGACAAATTACCTTGGGAACTTTCCTTTTTTCCGGCGATTCTATTCCAGCCTGCCGTAAACGTCGTCCGTCACTGGCTCCAACCATTCGTTTGAGGCCCCTTCCTTTACGTCGCGATGATAGGTCAGATGCTGGAACCAAGAGTCGCGGGCCGCACCGTGCCAGTGCTTCACCTCGGCGGGGATGGCGATGACGGTGCCGGGAGTCATTGCGACAGCCTCCTTGCCCCATTCCTGATACCATCCGCGGCCGGCGACGCAAATCAGGACTTGCACCTGTTTGTGATGGATGTGCCAGTTGTTGCGGCAGCGAGGCTCGAAGGTAACATTAGCCATCCCGCCCTCCATCTGAGCCAGATAGCTGTTGCCTGTGAAGTATTGGGCGTAGGCGGTATTGGGCTCACCCTTCGGCCACACGGAGAAATCAACCGTCTGCACTGGGACATAGTTCCCGCCGAAGATTGCGGCCAATGCACCGCGAAGCCGTTCTGCTTCGGCGGCTCCAATCTTTCTTTCCAGCAGGGCCGGCAGCTCCTTCAGCGCCTCGTCGCTGACGCCCATGTTCCTCGCTCCGGAAACATGAGCCTGCAGTTGCGGTTCGCAGCCGGGTAGGGCAGAGATGGCTGAGACGGTGACCACCTCGCGGTCGGCGAAGGTCAGGTTGTTGCGGGCAAAGATGTCGCCGAAGAGGTGCGCCTTCAGATAGTAGTCGGTCTGTGATGCGAAGCTGTAGGTGAAAGGCTGTCCGCCGCAGAGTCGGGTCTGCACCTCAGTGCCCTGCTTCAGCGCATCGTATTTCTTCGGCATCGGGTCGGCCTCTCGGCCTTCGTCCACTCGCAGCCCGGCCTCTGTGCGTCTCTTTACTACCTGCTGCAGTGCACCCAGTGCATTCAGCGAGCGCGGAAATCCAGTGTAGGCATAGAGTTGTGACAGTGCCTCCTTTGCCTCGCTCACGGTCAGTCCCTGCTCGAGTCCTTCGTCCAGGGCCACTTTCAGTCCGTCGATTTCTCCCTTTGCCTCATAGGCAGCGATTGCCACGAGTGCCTGTCGTTTCGTTGTCAGTGCCATGTTCTGTCCTTTTGTTTGCAGCGTCATCATGAAGATTGCCGCCAGCATGATTGCTATCTTCTGCATGTTATCTTTGCTTTCTGAATATCTGTTTCATCATCTCGGGGTCGAGCGGCTTCATGGTTGGCAGCTTCAGGTCCTTCACCATGTGGAGTGTGCCCTGCTTGTACTTCTGGAAGTGGTCGGTCCTCAGGTGGCGCTGATAGGCCTCCTCCGAAGCATAGATTTCGAGGATGCGAATAAGTGTGGAGTCCTCGGCGCTCTGCATGGGGAACAGGCAGACGACACCCGGCTCGCGTTCCATGCTGAGGCGGTCCACCTCGTTGGCATAGAGGAGATATTCCTTCAGGTGCTGAGGATACACCTCGATCTCGGCAATGCGGACTATCATCGAGGAGGCATCGGGCGTCGCTGCCGAAGGTTTTTCGCCCGCCTGCCCAAACAGCCACTTGGCATTCTTCCACAGTATCATTTCTCGGAAGGGGGCCAGGTCGGACTCCTCCGTCAGGTATTGCCTCATCCTTGCGAGGCTCTGAGTGAGCACTTGCGGGGCGACGTAGGGATAGTCGGAACCGTAGAGCAGATGGTCGGGAGTGGTGATGGAGAGCATCATGCGGACGATCTCGGGCGAGTGGGCACCGGCAAGGTCGTAGTAGAGGGCACGGAGATTGGCTTCCCAGTCGATGTCGCCCACCATCTTGTTTGCCTGCATTACGGGGGTCAGCGACTTCATTCGCGGCACAGCCAGCGGCAGATAGGCGCCGCAGTGAGGCACCACCACCTTGACGTTGGGATAGCGAGCCAGCACGGTGCGGCTGATCATGTTTGTCACGGCCCGGGTGGTCTCTGAGAGGTACTCCTGCATGGCCAGCGGCGTCTGCGCCATCACCTCGCGGTTCACTGGCTCCGGGCGATGGGGATGCAGGACGACGACGGCCTGCCTTTCGTTGAGAAAGGCGAAGAGTGTGTCCAGCTCCTGCGCTCCGAGATACTGCCCTCCGACGTTTGTCGCCAGCTTAATGCCGTCGGCCTCCAGCGTGTCGAGCGCATACTTCGCCTCGCGGATGGCGGCATCCACATCGGGAAGCGGCAAGGCTGCGCAGAACATGAATCGGCCCCGATGCGCCTTCTTGATGCGAGCCGCTGCCTCGTTTGTCTTTCTCACTACGTCGACTGACGACGGTTGCGGGGCTGCCAACGTCAGTACGGACGTCTCAACGCCCACTTCGTCCATCCACTTCAAGTGGTTCTCTACGTTGTATTTCGGCAGAGGGAATCCCTCGTCCATCAGTCGGCCTTCTCTCTCGATCGCCGTCGTAAACTCCGGAGTGATGATGTGACTGTGCACATCTATCGCTCCCTGTGCGGCTATGTTTGCCGCCATCATCGTTCCTATCATGCAAGTTACTATTCTCTTCATAACGAGTGAGTCTATTGTTACAAGCGGTGCCCTCAAGCCTGCGGCCTGCGGTAGCGGGTTTTTGCGCCCTTCCCATCGCAAATGAGTCGGCCTTCGCGGACGAGACACTGGAGTAGGGGAGATGCCGCTGCTGCGGCTGAGAGTGTGCCCGAAGGCGTAGGCGACATCTCTGTGGGTGATGGTGTCTTGCTCCGCAAACTTACTTCAGATTCGTCTGGAAGAACTCGGCGAGAGTGTCCCAGGGAATCATGTTTTTTGGCTCGCCTTGCCCTTTCAATTCCGTGTAGCCGCCGTCGTAGAGGTCGCAGTGGGAGGCATCGGGGATGATGAGCAACTGCTTGTTCTCGGGGTTCGGGTTGGGTTTGCCGACGAAGTTATAGCCCTCGGCCTGCCCTTCCACCATATAGTGGTAGGCAGCCTCGCCGAAGTAGCGCGAATGTGCGTCGGCACCATGCATGACGAGGACTGCGGAGCGAATCTCGTTGATGTAGTAGAGGAACCGGCTGTTGGCGTAGGCCTGAGTGCCGATGATGCGCCAGCCGTCGTTCGAGTTGCCGCTGCGGGGGTGATAGCCGCGCGAAGTCTTGTAGTAGTCGAAGTAATCGTGGACGAATCGGGGCGCCTGGGGCGGTACGGTGTCCAGTACGCCGCCGGCCATCGCCATCGGGTCGGCGAGGCGCTGCTTCGAGAGGTTCTCGCGATTTCTGTGTCGCGCCTCTTCGATGTCGAAGGCATCGTTGTAGTCGTTACCGCTGACGCGGGTCATGTCGTACATCGTCGCGGCGACGGTAGCCTTGATTCGCGTATCGGCGGCAGCCGCATTCAGGGCGATGCCTCCCCAGCCGCAGATGCCGATGATGCCGATGCGCTGGGCATCGACATTGTCCTGCTTCGACAGGAAATCGACGGCAGCCATGAAGTCCTCGGTGTTGATGTCGGGCGAGGCTGTGCGGCGGGGCTCACCGCTGCTCTCGCCGGTGTAGGAGGGGTCGAAGGCCATCGCCACGAATCCGCGTTCGGCCATCCGCATGGCATAGAGTCCGCTCGACTGCTCCTTTACGGCGCCAAAGGGACCCGATACGGCAATGGCTGCAAGCTTTCCTTCGGCCTCCTTTGGCGTATAAAGGTCTGCCACCAGCGTCATTCCGTATTGTGTGGGAAACGTCACCTTGCGGTGGGTTACTTTCTCGCTCAGCGGGAATACCTTGTCCCACTCCTGCGTCAGATTCTGTGTCGTCATATTCTCTTCGGTCTTGGTTTCTACTTTCTTTGAGCAACCTGCGAGCATCCCGCTCACCAGCATTGCGGCAAATAGTGCGTTCCTCATCGCCTCAAATCGTTTTGCCTAAGGCATAGGCTTCCTGCAGTTTGCTGTGTCCCTCTATCTCTCGCGCCTCGTTCACTCCGCCGCAGAAGAGCGTTCCGGCCAGACGGCTCTTGGGGTAGCAGTCGATCCAGCCCGTCAGGCCCGTCTCGGCCCGCTTCGGCGTCTGCTCCTCGTCCTCGGCAGCCGTTGTCAGGAGATAGACGTCGCGGAACCGATAGTCCTGTGAGTACATCGCATTCATGCGGTCGATGAGTGTCTTCATCTGGCCGCTCATCTCATAATAATAGATGGGCGTTGCCCAGCAGACAACGTCGGCCTGCATCACCTTGGCCATGATGTCGTTCACATCGTCGTTGATGATGCAGCGTCCCAGTTTGGCGCATCCGAAACAGCCCTTGCAGAATTGAATGCTCTTGCCCACAAGGGAGATCTTCTCCACGTCGTTCCCTGCGGCCTTTGCTCCCTCGACGAACTGGTCGGCGAGCAGGTCGCTGTTCGAGCCCCGACGCAGGCTCGTAGAAATAACAATTACTCTCTTCATAATTTCATAGATGTTAATATGCCACTTTTTTTCCATTCTTTA
>JAILBW010000106.1 GCA_024680695.1 Bacteroidaceae bacterium | reverse complement strand
CTGCTTGAACACCACAGGCTTTGCCTCGTCACCGAAAGGCGTAGGAAAGGCCAGCACCGCAATGTCGCGCCAGTCCTGCCAATCCTGAGTAGCTGGGGTGGAGAGGACTGTATCAATGGACTCACCACACTGCACATCGATGCGGCTCATGGCAAGGTGGCGCATGGCCTGATCGGGCTTTATCCACGGTCCGCCGCTCATGGCCCATCCCGGACAGGTCTGCAGGCTGAAGCGCAGGCCGAGGCGGTGTGCCTCGCTGGCCGTGAACTGCACCAGTTCCTCCCATTTCGGCGAGAGGCACTCGATGTGCTCCACGGTGCCGGGCCAGTCGGCGGGGTTGCCTATCTTGCCATGAAAGAGTTGTACGCCCGTGAGACCTGCGCCCGCGATGGCTTCCAAGTCCTTCGTGATGCCGGCGCGACTGATGTTGCCGTTCACGAAGTGGAACCATGTCTCGGGGTAGAAGATGCGCGGCGGACGGGCAAAGTGGCTGACATCCTGCGCGTCGAACGGGCGCTGGAGCAGGAGCGAGTCGGGAACCGCCTTGCGAGAGACGGTCGTGACTTTCGGGAGAGCGGGCGAGGCAATGGCCAGGCAGAGCGACGCCAAAAGGAAGGATTTATGGTTCAGCATAGAGGAAATGGAGTTTTTCGGGCAGTCGGGTGTAATCGGTTATCTGAATGTAGTCCATGCCAAAAAGGCGGATGTGGCTGTCGTTGCCGCCGTCGCCGAAGTCATCGCCGACGAAGAGCACCTGCTCCTTCGTGCAGCCATGCTCCTCGGCATAGCGCATGACGGCAGAATACTTGTTGAACTTCAGCTCAGCCAAGTCGAACGAAGTGGTGCCCCCGATGAAGACGGCATACTGGGGAAAGCTGTCGCAGACCTCGGCGAACATAGCCTGCCGCTTCCGTTTGTCGGGGTCGAAGGCGAGCTTGGCCTCGGGGTCGGCCTTGGTGCCCAGCAGGGCAAACGTCATCATGCCGGAGGGGTGGAACTCGACCGACTCGCCGGCATAATCGGTGTAGCCATATTTCTCGCGCAACGCGCTGCAGATGGCCAGTACGCGGGCCGTATCGGGGTGGACGGTCTCCTGTCGGATGAGGCGGAATTCGCCGTTCTCGACGCGGCTCTCCTGCATGCTGTAGTTGCCGAGGATGTCGATGGGATACTGGTTCATCTGGTTGTAGATGCGCTCGCAGCCGCCACCGCCGCACATTACGAGATGATAGCGCTTGCCGAGCTCGTCGAGGACGGCGCGGTTCTCAGCCGAGAGGGGGGTCTTGTGCTGCGTAAGTGTGCCATCGAGGTCGAAGCAGATCAGGCGCTTCTGTGCGCGGATCTCTTCGCCGCGCTCGGCTACGTCGGCCGAGTCGATGCGGGTGCTGCCCGAAGCCCATTCGGCAGCCAGCGCAGCGCTGTCGGCTGGTGCGTCGGAAGATGGCTGCTGACCTGCCTTTCCGGTGCAGCCCGAGCCGCCTAAAATCATGGCCAGCATAGCGACCGCTGCGCTCAGCCGGCATCTCCATCTTGTCTGTGTGTGTGTCATAACGGCATCTGATTTTTGAATTGACTGCACAAAGATAGCGAAAAAATGTGGAACTGCAAGCGAAAAGGCCACATTTTCTTCTTGTAGCGCTCAGATGGAAGTGTGGGAAGGACTTCTGCGGCTCCGAAGCGATTCCCGACGAAGAGGGCTGCGTGGCGGAGTGTCATAATATCGGAAGATTCAGCCTCCAGCCCCCGTTTCGAAGGCTCACCCCAAAAGGGACGAAAAATGGCCTTTTGAGGCGAAAAACGAGGTATTTCGGACTACTGCGAGAAGATAACCACCTGACAATCAGCGATGCCAAAAATCGAAAAATTCTGCGCGACCGACCATTTGGCCGGGAATAAACGATTCTGAAGCATTCTGGCGACGAAAACAGCGTGTCGCGGGAGGGTTTACTACAGGTAGTAAAGGCCAATACAACGTGCAGTTCCGGCCTCTGCTTGCGCAAGTCGCAAACTGTGCGAGGCAAAG
>JAILBW010000105.1 GCA_024680695.1 Bacteroidaceae bacterium | reverse complement strand
ACTCGGTCTCCGATGGCGGCGAAGACTTCCAGCTGTTCCGCAAGCGCATGATTGAATCCGGCGACTACCTTTCCGTCATCGAAGAAAATCGCTACGACACCGTCCGCGCCCAGCGAAACTGGATTACACTGGCGGCTGTATTGACCATCCTGCTGCTTGCCATATCCATAGGAGCCATCCTCTCTGTGCGCCGCCGCGGACGCCAGCTTCTCGCAGCTCGCCAAGAAACACTCCGCAATAACCAACAACTGCAAAAGGCAAACACGGAGCTTGTACTCGCCCGCCAGCAGCTGTCGGAATCCAATGCCATCAAGAACGAATACATCGGACGCCTTTTCTATGCCCACTCCGAGTTTGTAGCCAAGATGGAGAAGCTGTCGCGCACCATACAGAACATCATCAAGACCAAGCAGACGAACAACATCGGCCGAATACTCAGCCAAGATGTACTTATGACCGATCGCGGACAGATGTATGCGGCCTTCGACGAAGCCTTCCTCCGCCTGTTCCCCGATTTCGTCGAGAACTTCAACCAGCTGTTCCCGCCCGAGGAGCGCCATTATCCCGACAGCCCCAACTCGCTCACCTCCGAGATGCGCATCTTCGCCCTCATACGTTTGGGCATTACCGACAACGACCGCATCTCCCACTTCCTCAACTACTCCCTTTACACCGTAAAGACCTACAAGACGCGCGTCAAGAACCGCTCCCTCATCCCCAATGAAGAGTTCGAGGCACGGGTAATGAGCCTTTGACCCCCTTCATTACCAGATTCAGGGGGGAAATTCCCAAAACACAAGGCGAATACTTTTTCGGCGGCACCGAATTGTTTATCGACTGATAGTAAACTGCTTATGTTTTCGCTATTGTGCGCAAAGCGTATATTTTCGGTATATTGTGTACGCGCATGCGCCTTTATATAAATAAGTCGGTGTATCTTTGCACTGAGAAATGCCTTGTAAGGCGAAACTAAATACTAAAAACAATAATTTAATTACACACACTCAAACAACATGAAACAGAGATTCTCATCCATTTTCCTTGCCGCACTCATGAGTATGGCAGGAATGAACGCCTGGGCGCTAGAGCCAAACGGCAAAGGTGTCTATGAGATTGGCTCTCCAGGTGACCTCATGGCCTTCTCCGAATTGGTGAACGCCGGCAACACTGAAGCCAACGCTGTGATGACAGCCGACATTGATATGGCTGGAATCGACAACTTTGTCCCCATCGGCAGCACAGAAGCTATCCCCTACATCGGAACCTTCGACGGCCAAGGCCACAAATTCAGCAACTTTACGATAAACGCCGATATTCATGCTGGATTGTTCAGCTATGTGAGCGGCGGCGTAACTGTGAAGAACCTGATTTTCGACAAGACTTGCGTAGTCAATGCAACCGCTGGTGGATATGCAGGCATCATCGGTGGCTCCATCGGCAGCGGCCCCATCACGATACAGCAGCTGGGCAACGAGGGAAAAGTGACGGCTGCAGGTCCCAATGCCGGCGGCATCATCGGTGTGAATTCGGGAAGCACAGCTTCATTTATCATCGAGAACTGCTATGTGACAGGCACGATTACAGGCGTGAACGAGAGCGGAGCAATCACCGGCTGGGCAGGCAACTCGAAGAGCAGCATCAGCAACTCGTGGAGTACAGCCACCGTGACCGGATATGATGAAGGCTTGCCTTTCTGTCGCCCCGCTATCACTGTGATAAAGAACTGCTACAACCTCACGGGCGAACAGGCTACCAAGACGACAATGAAGCAGCTGGCAAGCGGCGAGATTGCCTACCTGCTGAACGAGGGCATGATAGAGAACGTTGCATGGTACCAGTCCCTCGGCGATGATGCACTTCCCGTATTGGACAGCACACACAAGAAGATTTACAAGGAAGGTACGTTCACCTGCAACGGAACGATGCTCTCGGGCAGCGGCAATTACACGAATAGCTCAGACAATTCAGTGGTTCCCCCGCACGAATATGAAGATGGCATCTGCAAGAACTGCAACGGGTTTGATCCGAACTACATAGAAATTGTGAAAGGTGTCTATCAGATTGGCACACCCAAGCAACTCGTGTATTTCTCCAAATATGTGACGGCCGAGCATTACGGTGTCAGCGCTTGCCTGACTGCCGACCTCGACATGAGCAGCATAGAAAACTTCCCGCCCATCGCTCCCTCGACCACCAATGACACATCATATCGCGGCATTTTCGACGGACAGGGACACACCATCTCGAACCTGAATATCCACACCGATGCAAGTAACAATTGCTATGTGGGCCTGTTCAGCTGCGCGACAAGCACAGTGGTGAAGAACATCTACATGAAGAACACCACCATCACCACCGACTCGGAGACAGCCGTATCCACCGGACCACTGATGGGGCGTAACTCGTCCTCGCTTATCCAAAACGTAGGTGTGGTGGGAACGACATTCAACCAGGCCGCAATCGGCGAGAAGACCACCGCCACCGGAGGCGTCATCGGATATGCATCAAGCAATGCAAATACACTTATGAATTATTGCTTTACCGACTATGCCACATGGGGTGCAAAGGGTGGAAAGGCAGTCATCACCGAGTGCTATGCCGGCGACAAGGCAAAGGAAATGGGCGCCAGCGGCGAACTTTGTTACAAGCTGAACAGCGTCCAGCCGGACTTTAAATGGTATCAGACGCTGGGCGAGGACGAGTATCCCGTATTCACCCCGACCCACGGAACCGTGGTGCAGATGCCTTCAGCAGGCTACTCCACGCTCTACGTTCCGACCAGCGACATAGCTCTCTCGGCAGGCGTGGAGGCATACGCTGGCGTCGTTACCGGTCAAATGCTCTGGCTGAAGCATGCACTCCAAACAGTACCCGCAGCCACAGCCGTGGTGCTGAAGGGCAGCGGATACTATAGCATCACGCCCACAACAGGCGCACAGGCTCCAGCCGAGAACGACCTGAAGGGCACCGCCGAGCCGCTGACTGCAACTGGCTCGCAGTATGTACTGGCAGAGAAGGATGGCGTGATTGGCTTCTACAAAGCAGAGGGCACCATCCCCGCTGGCAAGGCTTACATTGAATATGCAGGTGCAGCAGGCGTGAAGGGATTTGCCTTCGGCACAGCCGATGGCATCAACAGCCTCACCCCTGACCCCTCTCCCGTGGGCGAGGGGAACTGTTACGACCTCAGCGGTCGCCGCGTAGAGAAGGCCACGAAGGGTATCTTCATCGTAAATGGCAAAAAAGTGCTGAAGTAAAAAGCCTCTCCCCAGCCCCTCTAGAGGGGAAGAAGAGGGTGTTTATCAGAAATATTAGAAACCCAAGGCCCATACCCCCTATCCAGGCCTCTTCCCTCGGGGAGAATGAGAGGGGGCTGTATATGTACATTAAACCAATAATGGAAGTAGCTTCCGCAGAGGTATGTGAGATGCTGGCAGCCAGCCTGCCGATTGGTGAGGGCACCGTGAATGGCGGTGACGCACTGACAAAGAAGAACGACTGGGATATCTTCGGCGACGAAGAATCCGATGAAGAATGAAGAATGTTTTTGTTGAGGTTAATAGTTAATAATGGGTAGTAAGGGCAGATGTATTGCGGAACACCGTACATACATCCGCCTTTATGAAAAGAATGAAACAATGAAACAACACTTTACGCTTTTCCTTGCCGCACTCATGAGTATGGCAGGAATGAACGCTTGGGCACTGGAAGCGAACGGCGAGGGCGTCTATGAGATTGGTTCTGCACAGAATCTTGTGGACTTCTCAGCCATGGTGAACAGCGTTTCGAACAACCTGAAAGCCGTGCTGACAACCGACATTGACATGGGCGGCATCGACAACTTTACTCCCATCGGCACAGAGGCCACACCATTTACCGGCACCTTCGACGGACAGGGACACAAGCTCAGCCACCTTACGGTGAACACCAACACATACGCAGGTCTGTTCGGCTATGTGAGCGGCGGTGCCACAGTGAAGAACCTGATTCTCGACAGCACCTGCGAAATCAATGCAACCAATGGCGGATATGCAGGCATCATCGGCGGCTCAAACGGCAGCGGCCTCATCACGATGTCGAAGCTGGGCAACGAGGGCACAGTGACGGCTGCCGGTCCCAATGCCGGTGGCATCATCGGTGTGAACATGAATAGCACGGCCACCTTCATCATCGAGAACTGCTACGTAAGCGGCTCGGTTACAGGCGCCAACGAGAGCGGTGCCATTACTGGCTGGACGGGCGGCGCAGCCACCATCACCAACTGCTGGAGCTCGGCAACCATAACCGGCAATGACGAGGGCCTGCCCTTCTTCCGCCCTGCAGGCACCGCGAAGAACTGCTACAACCTCACGGGCGAGCAGGCAAACAAGATGACAATGGAGCAGCTGAAGAGCGGCGAAATCTGCTACAAGCTGAACGGCGGCGAAGCGGAAAACGTCGCATGGTACCAGACAGTGGACGTAGACGAGCATCCTGTGCTGGATCCCACACACGGAAAGGTGTACTGGAGCGGAGACATCAACTGCGACGGAAAAGTCATCATGAGCAGCGGCTCCTTCACGAATACATATAACAACCCGACGATACCGCCCCACGAGTTTAACAATGGTGTGTGCAAGAACTGCGGCATGATCGACCCGAACGCGGAGCCGCTGCGTCCCAACGCTGACGGCATCTATGAGATTGCTTCGGTGACCCATCTGATTCAGTTCGGCGAACTGGTAAATGCCGGCAATTATACCATCAAGGGCATTCTGACCGCCGACCTCGACATGAGCGTTGTGGAAAACTTCATGCCCATCGCTCCTTCGACGGAGAACTCCACCTCCTTCCGCGGCACATTCGACGGACAGGGACACACCATCTCGAACCTCAACATCCATACCGATGCGAATTACGAGTGCTATGTGGGCCTGTTCAGCTGTATGACCGGTGCACTGGTGGAGAACGTCTTTATGAAGAATGTCACCATCACAACGGAATCATTGACGCCTGTGGCCACTGGTCCGCTGGTGGGCCGCAACTCGTCCTCGGTTATCAACAATGTGGGTGTAATAGGTGTGACACTCAACCTGGCAGCTATCGGCGAGAAATCGACTGGCTACGGCGGTGTCATCGGCTATGCATCGAGCAATGTAAAGTCGTTCATGAGCTACTGCTTCACCGACTTCGAGAAATGGGGCAACTTTGGTTCCAAGGCAACCATCACCAACTGCTATGGCGGCAACGAAGTGGCGGAGATGGCGCCCACCGGCGAACTCTGCTACAAGCTGAACGAAGGGCAGCTCTCCACCGTATGGTATCAGACACTGGGCGAAGACGAGTATCCCGTATTCGACAGCACCCACAAGCAAGTCTATGGCGTAGGAAAGATGACCTGCGACGGCACCCTGCTGGAAGGCACGCTCACCTATTCGAACGACCCCGACGCTTCGGGCAGGGCACCTCACGACTACGATCACGGAATCTGCAAGAACTGCGGCTTCTGCAATGTGGAATACAAGGAACTTGTGGATAATGCCTACGAGCTCGACGATGCCAAGGACATCATCTGGTTCTCGACAGTCGTGAACAACGGCCTGCGCACGGCCAATGCGCGCCTGACAGATGACATCGATATGGCTGAAGTAAACAGCGAGTTCATCCCCATCGGCACAACAAAGACGCCCTATTCAGGCGCGTTTGATGGCAACTTCCACACCATAAGCAACCTCAATGTCGATATCGAGGGCGCTGCCTTCGTAGGATTCGTCGGCACAGCCGGCAGCGATATGTCGATGAAAGACATTACCTTCGACTCGACCTGTTCGTTCCGAGGCGACCAATATGTAGCTCCAATTGGCGGCAGCCTCTCGGCACAGACAGGTCATATCTATGTGACCAATGTGGGCAACGAGGGCACAGTATATGCCGAAACGTCCAACGCTGGCGGTGTCATCGGACACAACCAGAGCTCCAGTGCCACCTGGCACATCAAACACTGCTTCTCGACCGGCAAGGTGGAAAGTGAGCAATACGCTGCAGCCATTGCTTCGTGGACGGGCAATAAGGGATTGGGCGAAATCGTGGACTGCTGGTCTTCAGCCGAGATCATCAACCCGGTGAGCGCAGAGCGCTATGTGTACCGCTATGGCGGCACGGCTCCCGCAGCCTCGAAGATATATGCCACTGGTGGTAATCAGGGCACAATCGTAGCTGCATCTACGGTTGCGACAGGAGAGCTGACATGGATTCTCAACGGCTCCACATTCCTTAACGCCACCTGGTTCCAGACGTTGGGCGCCGACGATCATCCCGTGTCCGACAACACGCACGGCCTCATCTACCAGAATGTGGATGGCGGATTCGAGAGTGCCGGCACCAGCGAAGCCGACTTCGCCAACCTGCGCCAGAACACGCTGGATCTCATGCGTAGAGAGGCCGAAACCGCCATTGCATACCAAGGTGCCATCAACGATGTGCTGGATGCAGTCAATGTACTCTATCAGGTGAAGGAACGCGACGCCTTCGTGCAGGCTTACGCCGCCAAGGTGCCCCTGATAACAGCGCTCCGCACAAGCAAGACAGCCTATCAGTCATACATCGATGCAGTGGATTATGCGGCCAACCTCCTAAAGGAAAACAACGTCTCGGGCGAAGATGCCGACCGACTGATGGACTACATCCAGAACGCGGACGAGCCAAGCGAGCTTTATCCCAACGGAGCCTACCTCTACATCATCGAGCAAAAACAACTGACCAATGCCGAAATCGCCAAGGAGAAAAACTTCGTCAACGAGATGCTGGCCACTGCACTGTGGAACGGATACAAAGCTGGCACAGAGATTACCATCCTGATGAAGAACCCGAAATTCGAGGAGGCCTTCTCCACAGGATGGCAGGGCGCTTACGCCACTGGCAAGCAGGCCTTCAACCTCTCCAACGGACTCTTCATCGGCGCTGAGAGCTGGTCGGCAACGCCCTTCGACATGCACCAAACGCTCACCGGGCTGAAGGACGGTATCTATCTGCTTGAAATGAATGCCGCCGAGCGTCCCAGCAACGACTATAATTCGCAGCTGCTGAACTACACAGCATCCATTTATCTGAACGACGACGAGAACTACATCATGACGGCAAAGGAGGCAGCCATCGCAGTGGAGGATGCTGTGGATGGAGTAAACGCCAACCTCACTGGCGAAACGGCCGACATCCCGCTCTTCGACGAAATGGAAGAAGCCATCGCCTACATGCCTCACGGAGTGCGTTCCGTAGCCCTCATGGCCAATGGCGGACGCGCCAAGAACTACATTGTGACCAATGTGACCGACGGCTCCCTCACCGTGGGCATCCGAAACCGTCACAGCCACCAAGGCAACGACTGGACGGGCTTTGCCAACACAAAGCTCACCTATTTGGGCACGATGGACGATGCCACAGCCACCGACGGCATCGACTTGGCACTCAACGGCCAATTGGCACGCGCCAATACGATTCTGAACGACTATGAACCAGGCACCTTCAGCGACGACTACATGCTGATGCCCAACTTCAGCGAAGCGCAGAAAACCGAGCTGGCCGAGCTGGTAGAGCAGGCTGCCGAGGCTACGGACAATAGCGCGAAATACGAAGTCGTGAAGAAACTTTCCGCACTCTTTGCCAACATCTACAGCTGCAAGCAGGCATACGTCAAGATGCACAAGACTGGCGACGAACTGACCGATGTCTATGGCATCCTTGCTACCCCTGCAGAGCAAGCAGCCATTCAGAATACCATCGATATGGCAATGGATGCATACACCTATGGCACCGCATCCGAGGAGGATGCCAACGATATCATCGAGCTGATGCAGGCCGACCCGTACTACATCCGCAAGTATGGCAATGCAGCACTCTTATCGCTCATGAGCAATGCAACCGCCCTCTCAAGCTCCGCGAAGGACTTCAAGGGCCTCATCACTTCCGCTTCGCAGTTCTCCAGCAACTGCCAGTGGGAGAGCGGAGGCTCGCTCGCCAATCTGCTGGACAGCAACATGAAGACCCACTTCCACTCCGCGACTTCCATGAACATCTCCAGCGGTGAGGAATACATACAGGTGGACTTCGGCAAGCCCGTCAGCACCTTCTATCTGGAATTCGCAGGCCGCTCGGACGGTGC
>JAILBW010000062.1 GCA_024680695.1 Bacteroidaceae bacterium | reverse complement strand
ATCGCAAGCTATATATTGTAAGGAAAAGGATTGAGAAAAGGGTAGCGGAAATGGTATCTACTCCCCTCTCCCCTCGGAGAGGGGTCGGGGGTGAGGCTTTTTATATCTGCTCACTCTCAACCAAAAATATCATCTACAAGGGAATGCTGACCAGCGGACAGCTGCGTCGGTATTTCCCTGACCTGTCGAACCCCTATCTGACAAGCGGACTGGCGCTGGTGCATTCACGCTTTAGCACAAACACATTCCCCACGTGGTCGCTGGCCCAGCCCTTCCGCTTGTTGGCACACAACGGTGAGATCAACACCATTCGCGGCAACCGAGGATGGATGAAGGCCCGCGAGAGTGTGCTCAGCAGCGAGGCGTTGGGCGACATCAGGGAGATTTCGCCCATCGTGCAGGAGGGCATGAGCGACTCGGCCAGCCTCGACAACGTGTTTGAGTTCCTGATGATGAGTGGAATGTCATTGCCGCAAGCGATGGCCATACTCGTGCCAGAGTCGTTCAACGACAAGAACCCGATATCTGAAGACTTGAAGGCGTTCTACGAGTACCATTCGATATTGATGGAGCCTTGGGATGGCCCAGCCGCCCTGCTGTTCTCTGACGGACGCTATGCGGGTGGTATGCTGGACAGGAATGGTCTGCGCCCCTCTCGCTATACTATCACGAAACATGGATTGATGGTGGTGGCCTCGGAGGTGGGCGTCATGGACTTCGAGCCAGGCGACGTGGTGAGCAAAGGGCGTCTGCAACCAGGAAAGATTCTGCTCATCGACACACAGGAGGGCAAGATTTATTACGACGGCGAAATAAAAGAGCAACTGGCCAAGGCCCATCCCTACCGTCAATGGCTCAGCGAGAACCGCGTGCAGTTAGAGAAGCTGAAGAGTGGTCGCAAGGTAGAGAACTCGGTGAACGATTTCGAGCGGAAACTCATCTCTTTCGGCTTCGGTCAGGAGGACATCGACCGTACCATCATCCCAATGGCAACGACGGGACAGGAGCCTGTCGCCGCTATGGGCAACGACACGCCGTTGGCCGTCGTCAGCGACCGTCCGCAAGTGCTGTTCAACTATTTTCGCCAGCAGTTTGCCCAGGTGACTAACCCTGCCATCGACCCCATCCGCGAAGAGTTGGTGATGTCGTTGACAGAGTACATCGGTGCCGTAGGGACAAACATTCTGACCCCCGATGCCTCGAACTGCAAGATGGTGCGCCTACCCCAACCCGTATTGACCAACACACAACTCGATATATTATGTAATATAAGGTATAAGGGATTCAAGACCATCAAGCTGCCGATGACCTTCGAGACCCACCCCCAACCCCTCCCTGAGAGGGAGGGGAGTGGTTACACTCAAGCTGGAGAAGATTTGAGGGCTGCTCTTGACAAACTTTGCAAGGATGCGGAAAAGGCCGTTGATGATGGTTACAACTATATCATACTGACAGACAAACTGCCTATAGAAGGTAATGAGGTAATTACTCCCCTCCCTCACAGGGAGGGGCAGGGGGGAGGGTCTTCTTTTATCCCCTCGCTCTTGGCCGTCTCGGCCGTTCATCATCATCTGATTTCAGTGGGCAAGCGCGTGCAGACGGCGCTCATCGTGGAGAGCGGTGAGATTCGCGAGACGATGCACGCGGCGCTGCTGCTGGGCTATGGTGCCAGTGCGCTGTGCCCGTATATGGTTTTCGCCATTCTCGACAACCTGGTGAAGCGCGGAAAGATTCAAGAGGAATACGCCACGGCTGAAAGCCACTATATCAAAGCGGTGGACAAGGGTCTGAAGAAGATCATGTCGAAGATGGGCATCTCCACCATCCGCTCCTATCGTGGCGCAAAGATTTTCGAGAGCATCGGCCTTGGCGAGGACCTGCTGCGCCGCTACTTCGGCACCGAGGTGAGTACCATCGGCGGCATCGGCCTGAAGGAAATAGCTCGCGATGTCATCCTCCTGCAAGCGCAAGCCGCCGTACTCGACGCTTCTCCGTCGGGTAAGCCCCTCCCCAACCACGGCCAGTTCTCATGGCGCAAGGACGGCATCAAGCACGCCTGGAATCCCGAGACAATTGCGAAATTGCAGCTGGCTTGCCGCACAGGCGACTATGAGAAGTTCAAGGAGTGGTCGAAGCTCGTCGATGAAAAGGAGTCGCCCATTTTCCTCCGCGACTTCCTCACCTTTAAGAAGGCATCTACTCCCCTCCCCCACAGGGAGGGGCAAGGGGGAGAGTCTGTCGAGTCCGTCGAATCCATCGTGAAGCATTTTGTGACGGGAGCCATGAGCTTTGGCGCATTGAGTATCGAGGCCCATGAGGCACTGGCACTGGCCATGAACAAACTCGGCACACGAAGCAACACAGGCGAGGGCGGTGAGGACAATGCCCGCTACCACACGGAGGTGGACGGCGTATCGCTGTCGAGCAAGACCAAGCAGATTGCCAGTGGTCGCTTCGGTGTGACGGCCGAGTATCTGGTGAATGCCGAGGAGATACAGATAAAGGTGGCACAGGGAGCCAAGCCCGGCGAAGGCGGACAACTGCCCGGCTTCAAGGTGAACGAAATCATCGCCAAGACGCGCAATGCCATCCCCGGCATCTCGCTCATCTCGCCGCCCCCTCACCACGACATCTATTCGATTGAGGACTTGGCACAGCTCATCTTCGACCTGAAGAACATCAACCCGACGGCCGCCGTCAGTGTGAAGCTCGTGGCCGAGAGTGGCGTGGGAACCATTGCCGCTGGTGTGGCCAAGGCCAAGGCCGACCTCATCGTCATCAGCGGTGCTGAGGGGGGTACGGGCGCTTCGCCAGCCAGCAGCATGCGGTTCGCGGGTATCTCTCCCGAGATTGGTCTCGCCGAGACACAGCAGACACTTGTCCGCAACGGCCTCCGCAATCAGGTGCGCCTGCAGACCGACGGTCAGCTGAAGACGGCCAAGGATGTCATCATCATGGCGATGCTGGGAGCCGACGAGTTCGCATTCGGTACGCTGCCGCTGATTGTACTGGGCTGTGTGATGATGCGCAAGTGCAACACGAACACCTGTCCGATGGGAGTAGCCACTCAGAACCCGGAGCTGCGCAAGCACTTCGAGGGACGCGCCGAGTATGTGGTCAACTATTTCACATTCCTTGCCCAGCAGGTGCGCGAATACCTCGCAGAAATCGGTGTTCACAGCCTGAAGGAGATTATCGGCCATACCGAACTCATCGAGGTGAATACTCAAAACGCTACTGACAAACAGAAGACCATCGACTTCGCCCGTTTGCTGAATAAGCCGGAAACGGAAAAAGCACCCTATTGGGATCGTGGTGCCTATACAAAGGTGACGGGCGTGAAAGACGAGGAAATCATCAAGGCTGCACAAAAAGCCATTGACGAGCAGGAGGAGGTGACGCTTGACTATGCCATCAAGAACACCGACCGCGCCGCGACGACGATGCTCAGTGGTGTCATCGCCAAGAAATACGGTGAGGCAGGTCTGCCCGATGGCACTATCAACATCAAGTTCAAAGGTTCGGCGGGCCAATCGTTCGGAGCATTTGCCGTTCACGGACTCAATCTTAAACTCGAGGGCGAGTGCAACGACTACTTCGGCAAGGGACTCAGCGGCGGTCGCATCAGCATCCTGCCGCCAGCTCGTCGCAGCGACGACTTCAAGGCTGAAGAAAACATCATCGCCGGCAACACGGGCCTGTACGGCGCCACCTCAGGCGAACTCTACATCAACGGCAAGGTGGGCGAGCGATTTGGCGTGCGCAATTCGGGCGCCATAGCCGTCATCGAGGGTGCTGGCGACCACTGTTGCGAGTACATGACCGGTGGACGTGTGGTGGTGCTCGGCGAGACAGGGCGCAACTTCGCGGCAGGCATGTCGGGCGGACTGGCGTATGTCTACGACCCTAAGCACACGTTCGACTACTTCTGCAATATGGA
>JAILBW010000194.1 GCA_024680695.1 Bacteroidaceae bacterium | reverse complement strand
GGCAAGCAGGACGAGGGCGGAATCGTAGTGCGCATCGGTGAGGCTATCCACTTCCGCCAGCCGCCGCTGCATTTCGCCATGGGAGCACGCCCCGCAGAGGGCGGTGCAGAGGATGAGAAAAAGTAGTTCGCGCAGATTCATAATGCAAAGATAGTGCAAACGAGCGACATGACAAAAGAAAATCTTTCTTTTTATAATGCATAATTCTTCAACAAGCGAAGCGGCAAAGCCGAGCGTTAGGTTTTGTTAGGCGGAGTCAAGCAGCAGGTTCCAGTCAAAAAAATTGGGAAAAGATTTGGCGGATTGGCGGAAATAGCGTAACTTTGCAGACGTATTGAACTTAACCATACGAGCGTGAAAGTACGAGATGTGATACGCGCCCTTGAACTTTTCGCGCCTCTGCCCCTGCAGGAGAGCTACGACAATGCCGGCCTGCAGGTAGGAATTACAGAGGCGGAGGTCTCAGGGGCATTATTGTGTCTGGACGTGACGGAAGAGGTCGTCGCCGAGGCACTGGAGCTGGACTGCGACCTGATCGTATCCCACCATCCGTTGCTCTTCCACGGCCTGAAGCGCATCTCCGATGCCACACAGGCAGAGCGCTGCGTGCGACTGGCCATTCAGCACGGCATCGCCATCTACTCGGCCCACACGAATCTGGACAACGCCGAGGACGGAGTGAACTACCGCTTCGCCGAGAAACTGGGACTGCTGGACGTGGAGCTGATGATGCCTCGCCGCGTGGTGGCAACCATCGACGACCACGAGCAGCCACTGAAGGCGGGAAGTGGAGTGATGGGTTACCTGCCCGAGGGCGAGGACCCGCTGCTGTTCTTGCAGCGAGTGAAGGAGGTGTTCGGCGTCGAGTGCCTGATGCACAACGAGCTGCTCCGACGCCCCATACAGAGCGTGGCACTCTGCGGCGGGGCCGGCGCATTCCTGCTCGACGAGGCAGTACGACTCGGAGCCGACGCATTCCTCACCGGCGAGATGGGCTACCATCACTTCTTCGGATACGAGCAGCAGATACAGATTGCCGTGCTGGGACACTACCAGAGCGAGCGATTCACACCCGACCTCCTCTACAGCCTCTTGGGAAGGAAATTCCCCACCCTGCCCATCTTCCGAAGCACGGTGAACACAAACCCTATCAAGTACCTGTAGAGGAATCTCGCCCACTTGACAGCAATCAACAAATCCGTAAATAAATACATCCACTAAAAGAATTATTATGGCAAAAGAGAAAGTGAAAGATCCCTCGGAACTGAGCGTGGAAGAGAAGCTGAAGAATCTGTACACACTGCAGACCTTACTCTCGGAGATTGACAAAATCAAGACATTGCGCGGAGAACTGCCCTTAGAGGTGCAGGACCTCGAGGACGAAATTGAAGGGTTGTCCACACGCATCGAAAAGATGAGCGCCGAAATCGAGGAACTGAAGGCCGACATTAGCGCACGCAACGGTGCAATCGAGGTGAACAAGGCAAACATCGAGCGATACAAGGAACAGATAGACAGCGTGCGCAACAGCCGCGAATACGACAACCTAACAAAGCAGATCGAGTATGCCGAACTGGACAATCAGTTGCATGAGAAAAAGATTGGCGAAGCCAGGACTGTGATGAATGCACGCATGGAGGAGATGACAGCATGCAGCACACTGGCGAACGAACGACGTGCCGACCTCGAAGTCAAGAAGAACGAACTCGACGAAATCATCAGCGAAACAAAGGCCGAGGAGGAAAAACTGCGCGAAAAGGCAAAGAACGTCGAGCTGACCATCGAGCCCAGACTGCTGACCGCATTCAAGCGCATCAGAAAGAACAGCCGCAACGGACTGGGCATCGTATATGTGGAGCGCGACGCATGCGGTGGATGTTTCAACAAGATTCCACCTCAGCGCCAGCTGGATATCCGCATGCGAAAGAAGATTATCGTATGCGAATACTGCGGACGCATCATGATCGACCCCGAACTGGCCGGAGTGAACCTGAATCCCAAGACCGAAGAAAAGCCAAAACGCAAACGTCCATCGCGCAAGAAGACCGAAGAAGCTGCAGAAGGATAATTCCATTATCCCCACCCACCAACAACAGAGGACAAGCTGATGCGAAAGAAAGAGCTGTACGAAGCCGTCGTAAGCTATTTTCAGCAGACAATGCCCGTAGCCGAAACGGAACTCCACTACGAAACGCCATTCCAGCTACTCGTGGCCGTAATCCTGAGTGCGCAGTGCACGGATCGCCGCATCAATCAGGTGACCCCCCACCTGTTTGAGGACTACCCCACCCCCGAGGCAATGGCTGTAGCCACGCCCGAAGTCATCTACGAGTACATCCGAAGTGTGAGTTATCCGAACAGCAAGGCACGCCATCTGGTGGAAATGGCACGGATGCTTGTCTGCGAATTTGGCAGCAAAGTGCCAGCCACAGGCGAAGAACTGGAACGACTGCCGGGCGTAGGACGCAAGACGGCTAACGTGATTCAGGCAGTGGTATTCCAGAAGGCACGAATGGCCGTAGACACCCACGTATTCCGCGTGAGCCACCGCATCGGCCTAGTGTCGGACCGCTGCACCACCCCACTCAGCGTGGAGAAGGAACTCGTACGCAACCTATCGAAAGACCTCATCCCCACGGCCCATCACTGGCTCATCCTGCACGGACGATACGTGTGCCAGTCACGCAGGCCAAGATGCGAGGCATGTGGTCTGCTTGGCATTTGCCGCCAGAGAGGAGTGCCACAAACAAATACATGACACCCATCAGCAATGGCTGCACACAACGATTTGGGGAAATGGGGCGAGGATATTGCCGCCGAGTACCTGCAGAAGAAACAATTTCGCATCATACAGCGTGACTGGAGAAGCGGACATCGCGACATAGATATCGTAGCCACCGACGGAGAATGCCTGATATTCGTAGAGGTAAAGACCCGACGGGACACGGAATACGGCTCGCCACTCGATGCCATCAACTACTGGAAACGGAAAAACCTGCTGGCATCCATAAACCACTACATCCGCGCACACCACATCGACATGCCCTTCCGCTGCGATGTGGTGGCAGTGGTGGCACACATAGGCGAAGAGCCCGACATCACACACATCGAGGACATCAACTTGCTACAAGACTGAAGGAAGCGGCGTATCACTCCGTGACGTTCTCGATGAGTTCGGGCATTTTTACCTCACAACCCACTGAAATCACGTCAGGATTCGGAAATTTGTTATAGACGATTATGTATTGGGCAAAATCCTTGTGCCCATACTCCTTCAGAGCAAGCTTAAGCAGACTGTCACCCACACGCATAACATGCACTCGGCGCGTACCGACAATCAAATACTTGCCGCCAGGCACCTGAGGATATTGCTTAGAAGCTTGCATTGCACGACGACGAGCCAAAGTGAGGGAATCGACAGGTGCGGGGGTAACTGACTTCACAGAGATCTCCGCCTTAGGCGCAGCCTGCGTCCTCACAGTACGCACCTCGCGAGGGGCATCGAAATTGAGCAGATGACGATATCCAGCATAATAACTCACTGCCATCAGTAGCAACGTAAGTAGCACATAAGCAAAAGTAAACCACGGCGATACGCCCTTGTGGATAATCTTCACCTGAGGCACAGCCTCCATCATCAGAGACTGGGGCGCAGGTACGTCGGATGCTTCCTGCACGGCTGCCACAGCTTCTGCCTCCTGGTCTTTCTCCTGAATATCTGCCTCCAAGCGATCGTCCTTCGTGCCTTCTTCCTCCTTCGCAACATCGTCGTTCGCACCTTCGTTCTCCTTCACAGCATCGGCATTCCCCCCCACAGTCTTCTCCACAGTTCCAGCATTTGCACCTTCATCCACAGAGGAAACAACGTCCTGAGGCAAAGCAGGATTTTCTCCGTGTCCATCAACATTTGGAGTATCTTCAATCACAATGTGGGGTACTTCCACATCGCCATCCTCGTCCGTCGGTAAATCAACGGATGAGACGGGAAACGCCTCCATATCCTCGATGCGAGTGTCCTCGTTGAGAATCACCGTCTGGAAGTCAGCAAAAGGTTTATTCACCTGATCGCGCAAAGCAGCGTCGGGCGTGAAGGAAATCTTCGAATGTCCAGGGATGAGGATTCGTTCGCCGGTGTTTACGTCCACGCTTTCACGGTCCGACATCTCGATTAGCTTGAAAGTACCCAGTGATTTCACCTTTACCACCTTGTCCTCGACAACCTTTAGGGCGATGAGTTCGAAGAAATTGCGCACAAAATCATCTGCAGTGTTATTACGAATGCCAGCTCGCGAAGCAAAACTGACAGTCAAATCTTGTAACGTCATCTTTGATTCCATGTCTGTGCCTCCCTTCACTTTCCGTTTGCCTTATCTTTCAGTGATGCCGTAGGCTTGAAACTGACGACCAGCTTCGGGGGCACCAGCATACGCTGTTTTGTAGATGGATTGACCACCACACGCTCCAGTTTCTTCTTCACCTCGAATGTGCCGAATCCAGCGATGGAAAGGACGTTTTCCTCCTCCAGCTGCATCGCGATGTCTGCAACGAGCTGCGAGGCATACTGTGCCGTTTCCTTCTGGGAAAGTCCAGTCTTGCCGGACAGTTCGGCTATAAATTCCTTGTTATTCATCATTCTTAAGTTATAGTTTCTACTCGTTCGGAGTAATGATATGCCCATATAGGTCGAATTCATCGGCACGCTCTATCTGCACCCAAACAAAACTACCGATTTCAACGGGCTTTATACCATTGCAAGGTATCAGCACTTCGGGATCGACCTCTGGGGAATCAAACTCAGAACGCCCAATGTAGTAATCCCCTTCAAGTCGGTCGATGATAACACGCAAAACCCGACCCACCTTTTCCTCTTGTATCTCTCCGCTTATGCGTTGCTGCAAGCGCATGAGTTTGTCCAACCGAGCCTGCTTCACGTCCTCGGGCACATCATCTGCGTAATGCATGGCAGAATATGTGCCGTCCTCATGACTATAGGCAAAGGCACCCATGCGTTCGAAGCGAGCCCAGGCAACAAAGTCCAGCAGTTTGGCAAAATCTTCTTCCGTCTCACCGGGAAAGCCCACCATGAATGTCGTGCGCAGATGGATTCCAGGCACCTCACGGCGCAGTGTTTCGATAAGCTGATAGGTCTGCTGGGAAGTTATGTGGCGATGCATCAGCGATAACTGACTGTCCGAAATATGCTGAAGTGCGATGTCGAGGTAGTTGCAGACATTGGGATTCTCACGCATGACACGAAGCAAGTCGATCGGGAAATCGGTGGGATAGGCATAATGGAGGCGTATCCACTCAACACCGGGAATTGCAACCATTCGTTCGATGAGTTCGGCAATCTTACGTTCCTGATACAGGTCCATGCCGTAATAAGTAAGTTCTTGAGCGATGACCTGAAACTCATTAACGCCCTGCGCCACAAGCTGACTGACCTCATTCAGGATGTCCTCCATCGGGCGGCTTACATGGTGTCCCGTGATGATGGGGATGGCACAATAGGCGCACCGACGGTCACAGCCCTCGGATATCTTCACGTAGGCATAATGGGCGGGAGTCGTCAGGACACGCTCGTTGGCCGATTCGTTCCTATAGTTTACGCCCAATTCACCGAGGATGCCATTGTAGTCGAACTTGCCGAAGAAGCGATCAACCTCGGGAATCTCGGCAATCAGTTCGTGAAGATAGCGTTCTGAGAGACAACCCATCACATAGAGATGCTTCAGCGTACCCTGAGTCTTGCGCTGGCACATCTGAAGTATCATGTTGATGCTTTCCTCCTTGGCATCGCCGATGAATCCGCATGTATTCACGATTGCAATCTCGCCTCGAGGACTTTCTGCATCGTGCGTGACACGATATCCTCCGAGTTCCAGCTGCCGCATCAACTTTTCACTATCTACCAGATTCTTGCTACAGCCAAGCGTGATGATATCTACAGTTACCTTACGTTTCATTTTTTATCGAAGTTACCGAAGAGTGAATCGACAAATTCCCGACGATTAAATGGTTGTAAGTCTTCCATGCCTTCGCCGATTCCGATGTAGCGCACAGGAATCTTGAACTGGTTGCTGATGCCAATGACTACGCCGCCCTTTGCCGTACCATCAAGTTTCGTGACGGCCATGCTGGTCACCTGCGTCGTCTCGGTGAACTGCCGGGCCTGCTCGAACGCATTCTGACCCGTAGTGGCATCCAGCACAAGCATTACATCGTGGGGAGCATCGGGCAAGACCTTCTGCATCACACGCCGAATCTTTCCCAACTCGTCCATCAGACTTTTCTTGTTATGCAGGCGTCCGGCAGTGTCAATCAGCACCACATCGGCCTCGTGTGCCTTCGCACTGCTCAGCGTGTCAAAGGCCACACTTGCAGGGTCGCTGCCCATGTTCTGTTTCACCACAGGCACTCCCACACGCTCGCCCCAGATGGACAACTGCTCCACGGCAGCGGCACGGAATGTATCGGCAGCACCGAGATAGACGTTCAGACCAGCCTCCTTGAACTGGTATGCCAGCTTGCCGATAGTGGTTGTCTTGCCCACTCCGTTCACGCCGACCACCATTATCACATACGGTTTCTGTATTCCGCTCGGAATCTGGTACCCCTCGGTGTCAGAGGTATTATTCTCCGTAAGCAGCTGTGCTATCTCGTCACGAAGGATGCCGTTCAGCTCGGAGGTAGTCACATATTTGTCGCGCGCCACCCTTGCCTCAATGCGTTCTATGATCTCCAATGTGGTATCTACACCGACATCACTCGTCACCAGAACTTCCTCGAGATTATCGAGCACATCATCATCAACTTTTGACTTCCCGGCCACTGCTCTGGACAGCTTTTCGAGGAAGCTCTGCTTCGTCTTGTTGAGGCCGTTGTCCAGCGCCTCTTTCTTTTCGCGGGTAAAGAAACTGAAGATTCCCATATAGAATGTATGTTTGTCCGCTGCAAATTTAATAAAAAAATCTCGAATCCATCGGGTCGGAGGGTAAAAAAAAGTGGAGTTGCACAATTTTCTGTGCAACTCCACACTTTATTCCGTCTGCCACAGGGGGCGATTTCTCAGTTCTTGAAGAAGTCCTTCACAGCCTCGTTGGGTACCATCTGCTCGTTGAACGAGTATGCGCCCGTCTGAGGGTTCTTCACCATCTTGATAACTTTCGTATACGAACGGCCATCGGTCTTGCCAGTCTGCAGGGTGGCCACGGTTTTCTTTGCCATATCTTAAGATGTTTTGCGTGTGTGTGATTACTTGATCTCCTTGTGAACAGTCATCTTCTTGAGAATGGGGTTGTACTTCTTCAGCTCCAGTCTCTCGGGGGTGTTCTTTCTGTTCTTGGTGGTGATATAGCGCGACGTTCCGGGAAGTCCGCTCTGCTTCATCTCTGTGCACTCCAGAATCACCTGAATTCTGTTGCCTTTCACTTTCTTTGCCATAATCTGCGTCTTTGTTTATTATTCGACAACCTTGATATCGTTCCAGGTGATATACCCTTTATCCACTGCGTTCTTGAGTGCAGCATCCAGACCTACCTTATTAATATAGCGCAGGCCAGATGCGCTCAGCTTCAAGCTAATCCAGCAGTCCTCCTCTACATAGAAGAACTTCTTGGTGAACAGGTTCACGTTGAAGAGGCGCTTTGTGCGACGCTTTGAGTGAGACACGTTGTTGCCCACCATAGCCTTCTTTCCAGTAATTTGACAAATCTTAGACATTTTCTTTTCGTTTTTGTCTATTCCAATACAAACTTCTTCCAAAACAGCGCACAAAGGTACGGCTTTTCTTGCGAACCAGCAAATCTTTTTCCTCTTTTTTTCTCTCAACAGGCAATTTATCAGTAGAATTGCCCACTTTTCTGCCTCCAAAACATTCCGGCGCCTCTATCCTCTCACACAGTCCTCACATCATGGGCCTACCTGAGAGACATTTGGAGATTCATCGGGACACCACGTCCGCCATTCAGTATCTGCGCTGCTTCTTCCACGTCCTTGACGCCGCATCCCACTTATAGTACTTGCCATTCTGGATGTAGTCAAAGCCCTCTGCTCGTGCAGTGGAATAAGTGTGGGGGTTCGAGGGGTCATAAAACTTTTCTTTGTCTATGACGGTGTTACTCAACGTTACCTTTATCACACTCTTCGACATGTCCTCCCAGTTGATCTTCACTTTGGCTCGCGCCAACACTCCATACCCAATCTTGACGTATCGGGCACGTGTTTCGAGGCTTCCATTACGAGGAACGTCGCAACTAAGTTCCTTCTCCACCTCGACACACTGGAGGCGAGTGGGACGTCCCACAGCTAAGGAACTGAAGTTATCCCCATATCCCGGGAAGGCCATTATCGTTCCCACAATATTAGGATGTGTGAGATTTTCCTCGACAGACTCAAAGGAGACCTGCACCTGCATACCATGTTCCTTTGTCGGGGGGATAATCAGGGCATTCATAGCAATAGGAATGCCTCTATAAGTATCGTTTCACTGACCGTAAAGTCCCGCGTAAAATGTCATGTAATGGTCTTCCGGGCAGAAAGAGGGATGCTGAACAGGCATAGGAAGAAGAGTGAGATCATCCACTTGATTTCATCAGTGTTCTTTTTCATTGTGTTGTTGGTTTAAAAGTAATACAATATTGGGATGTTCCCGAGGCAAAGATATGCATTTATAATGAAACACGCAAGCCCCCCCCAAAAAAAAGGAATTAAACGGCGCATTTGCTAAGCGGAGTTTGCAAAAGAAGGGTATATGCCGCCACGGGACACACTCTCCCGTCCGTGGACGTTCAGGGCACTGGAAAAGGATATGCCGGGGAGGGGGAGAAAACGGAGTAGTACCTCACCGCCCGATGAGGCGTGCCGCACAAGCCGATGAGGCGTGCCGCGTCGAGGGGTGAGGCAGTACTGCGTCGGCACGCCCTCCTCGAAACGGGAAGCCAAGGAATATTCAACCCGAATCGGTCAATAGACTGTTATGCGCTAATCAAGATTTCTTTGTGACTTTCAGTCGAGCCTGCTCACGCTCGGCAGAGCTCAAGTAAACTTGGTTCTACTCTCGTTAAATCGCAGCCTTGTCATCTGTCTCGCCACTTCTCAGTTACTATGGAACCCCATTGCTCCCTCAAAGTAACAAGATACCTGCTCAAAAATAAACATTGTTATCATCATAACGCTATTGACTGATTCGGGTTCAACGAGCGGGAGACGATGCACTCGGCACCGTCTCCCACCCGGTATGTTACAGGCAGGAGGAACCTGCCCGCAGAGGACTATTTCACAAGGACTTTCCGGCCGTTCACCACATAGATGCCCTTCGGGAGGCCACGCTTCGAGGCGGCATCCATGACCTTGCGTCCGGCAATGTCGAACACTTCCCCACTCTCTGTGGCGGGCTGCGAGTTCTTCACCGTCTCCACAGCGACCACCGAGTTGTAGTAAGTGCCGTCCTCGGCCTTGAGCACCACCGAACGGGTGGCATCAAGCACGGGATAGGGATCCTCGCCCAGCGTCTGGAACCAGACGGCAGGGGTGCGACCGCCGTTCAGCGCGAAGGCCACCATACCACTGGCAAAGTCGTCGCTGCTGATGAACTTGTTACCCGTGTTCGCTCCATTGCCCACATGGCCAAACATGTCCACTCCAATCTCGTTAATGATGAAGCAGTTGGATACCGACGACGTGTTGTGCTCCCATCCGATGAAGGCACCCACGTTGGAATGATTGTCCAGGGGAGCAACCGGATAAATGAAGCAACGGGTGGCCGTGATGGGGCCGTTGTCCTCGTTCGAGCTGCCGCTGAGTCCGCCTACGGTCTTTTCGCCAGTGAGATAGCCTGCAAAGAAGCAGTCCTCGATGGTACCCACAAACTTGCCGCAGAGTCCGCCGGCATCCTGTCCGCTGCCAATCACGTCGCCCTTGCTGTAGCTCTTCGTGAGCGAGCTGAGCGCATCAGTGTTGGCCCATCCCACGATGGAGCCGGTGGCGCTGGCATAATTGGTGTCCTCATGAGCCGCTCCGCTCTCGATGGCGATGCGGGTGAGCTGTGCGCCATTGACTGTTCCGAAGAGCATCGAGTTAATGTTTTCAATCGGGAAGAGTTGTCCGTCGAAGCTGCCCTGGAAGGGATGCGAGGGAGTTCCGATGGGAATCATGACAGCCTCGCTGAAGTCGATGGGCGCCGTCAGGATGGCATTGAGCTGCTCGCCCGCATTGATCTGGCGGGCAAACCACACCACCTCGGATGCCACACTGAGCTGGCATACGCCGTCGATAATCTCGGGTTCGCTACCATAGATAAGGGGAGCGAAGGACGAAGCCTTAAGGTCTTCCATCAGCAGGGCCTCTTCGAGCGACCAGGAGCCATTCTCATACTTCTCCCAGATGGATGCCTGGAAGGCCTCGAAGGCATCTACGTCGGTGCCCGAGAGCAGGCCGGCATCATAGACAGCTGAAGCAAACGCCTCCAGCTCGGCAATGTATGCGGCATAGGCCTGCTTGCACTCTAATACCTCCTGGAACAGGCCCGAGAAGGTCTCGATGAGCGAGAGCTGTGCGTCGGCATCCGTGGCCGTGTCGGCCGCATCGATAGCTGCCTGCAGGCGTTCCTTCAGGTCGCTGCTGTAGTTGGGAGCCTCGGCAAACGTCTCGTCACTCCTGTACTGATACTCCTCGAGGAGTGTCTTGGCTCGTGCCACCTGACCCTTTATCGTCTGCATCATAATGCCGGCTTCGGCAGCAGTCTCCTTTTCACCGCAGTAGTAGAGGCGGAAGTTTCCGGCCCATGTGCCCACGGTGCCGCCACAGCCCGGTGTGCGCAGGCCGATGGTCAGCGTGCCGTCAGTCACCTCACAGACGATGCGGTTCATGTAGCGACCTGCCTGGAAGGCAAAGCCGTAGCCCTCGGGACCATGAGGCGAATAGCCCACCGGCTCGTCCGAATCGCCATAGAGCGCGTAGTCCACGAGGCCATGGCCCTCAGAGAGATTACAGTTCACGCCGTCCACAGCCTCGTCGGCCGAGATGACATCCTCGGGGTCCATCATGGTATAAACCTGGTTGCCGTTGGCATAGACGAACGAGGCCTGGTTCAGGTTGGTGTAGTCACCGAAATTGCGGAACGCAGCGCTGACGGTCAGCTCGTAGATGCCGTTCTGAAGGTCGGTCAGCGTCTGGTGCATGTCGAACGTGTTTGCCCACGTCTCGCGCACATAGAAGTTCTCGCCGCCGACACCTCCGCCCGTGCTGTTGCCGTAGCTGAAGTCCCATCCGGCATCGCCTTCGACGAGCGTGGGATTCTGGAGCATCTGGGTCACCTCGCGTATCGTGGTGGCATACTTGATGGCATTCTCTAACAGATGCTTGGCAAAGTCGGTCTCATCCTGAATCTCCGTGATGGAGAGGAAGGCATTGTCGATGATGTAGCTGTACGAGCCGTTGGGGAAGTCATCTCCTGGCTCCACATCCTCGTCGAGATAGCTCTCCAGGATGTCGAAGTGCGGGCCCATGAGTTCGTCATAATGCTCGTCCCTGTAAGCCATAATCTCCTCGACGGCAGCCATGTATGCCGCATAGTTCCGGATACTCTCCTCGATGGCGTCCTTCAGGCCCTCAAGCTGGGCATATTCCTCAAGGAACTCGCTGAGCGTATTGATGGCGTTCATGACCTGAACGCGCTCTGCCCACTCTTCCAGAAGTGCCTTCTCGGCCACCACGTCCGTGTATCCGCTGAGCATCTCGCCACGCAGCTCCTCGAACGATGCCTGGTCGTGGACGTCGCCGTATGTGCCGTCGGACTTCTGGTAAACGAGTCCGTGCGTATTGTCGAGCACAGGATAGTCGTCGTCGCCCAGCGTCTGATACCATGCCACGTCGACGAGCTTGCCGCCGTTCAGGGCGTATGCCACAGCGCCGGAGAAGAAGTCATCCTCGCTCTTGATGGTACAGTTCGTGTTCGTGCCATCCACATGTGAGAAGAGATCACCAACTCCCGCCACGGCAAAACAGTTGTTGAAGGTGGTCCCTCCATGCTCCCATCCGATGAACGCACCGGTGGCGCCGCCCCCGGCAATACTCTTCGAGAAGACGAAGCAATTCGATGCGGCGATGGGTCCGCTGGTCTCGTTGCTACTGCCCGTGATGCCTCCAGTGGTGCCTGAGCCAGATACCGTTCCGGCAAAGAAGCAGTTCTCGATGGTGCCCACGAACTTACCGCAGAGACCTCCGGCATCGCCGGATGTCGTTTCCACATCAGCCTTGCTGTAGCTCAGAGTGAGCGAGCTGGGAGCATCGGCATTGGCCCATCCCACGATGGAACCCGTGGCGCTGGCCACGTCGGGGTTCGACTTGATGGAACCGCTCTCGATGGCGATGCGCGTCAGCTGTGCCCCGTTCACCGTACCGAAGAGCATGGCATCGAGGAAGTAGATGGGATACATCTGACCGTCGAAGCTGCCCTGGAAGGGAGCTCCCATCGATCCGATGGTGAGGTGGCTGTATCCAGTCATGTCGATCTCGTCTGTCAGACGACCCTTGACATCCGCATGGCCGCTGTTGGCATAGGAGGCAAACCACTCGAGCGCTGCTGCCGAGTTGATTTCGTACCATCCATCCACCAGGGGCACGAAGTTGTCGAGCGCGGTGCCGCAGTATGTACACTTGCCATCCTCGAAGTTATGGGCATCGCGGGTGGTGGTGCCGGGCGTGTTGCTGTAGGTGAAGCCAGCATACGGATCACCGTTGCAATGCTCGCGTCCGTTGCCATAGACGATGGCCGTGCCGGTCAGCGTGGGATAAGGATCCGTGCCGATGGCCTGGAACCAGACGGGGTTGGACGACGAGAAGTCGTTCATGAGATAGGCATAGCGACCGGTGGCCAGTTCCTCGGCAGTGACGATGGCACTGCCCGTATTGGCACCTCCGGCATGACCTACGAGGTCGCCGGCGCTCTGGATGGCAAAGCATTCCAGGAACTGGGTCGTATTGTGTTGCCAACCGATGAGCGAACCATGGTTGCCAGTGGTCTCTATCGGGTTCTCCATGATGACCAGACAGTGACGGGCCGTCACAGGTCCACTGTCCTCGTTCGAGCTTCCGGTGAGGCCGCCTGCGGTAGTGGTACCGACAATGCTTCCAATATAGAGACAGTTCTCGAGTGTACCACAGAACTTACCGATCAAGCCTCCAGCATCGCCCTGAGTAGAGTTGATGACAGCCTTGCTGTAGCTGCGGGTGAGCGAGCTGGGGTTGGTTGTCGTGGTGGCACCGATGATGGAACCCGTGTGAGATGCATAGTTGGGACTCGACCCGATGGTACCGCTTTCGATGGCAATGCCGGTGATGGTGGCCGCATTCACGCTTCCGAAGAACATGGCATTCAGGTTCGTGATGGGCTTTAGCTGGCCATCAAACTCGCCGCTGAAGGGCTTGCCCTGGCTGCCGATAGGCGTATGCTGGACATCGGAGAAATCGATGGGAGCCGTCAGACGTCCCTTGACATCCATGTGACCCAGGCTCACCAGTGAGGCAAAGAACTCCACAGCCTCGGGTGTACCCAGTTCATACCATCCGTCCACCACAGGCACATAGCCTTCCATGACAGCTCCGCATAGGTCACAGATGCCGTTCACGAAGTCGTGCGGATCGCGCTCGGGCTTGCCCGGCGTGTTGGAGTAGGTCAGGTCGCCGTACGGCTCACCATTACACTGCTCATGTCCCGTGGCATACACCACGTCGGTGCCCGTGAGCTGGGGCAGCGGGTCGGTGCCTATCTTCTGGAACCACACGGGGTTCTCGCTCGAGAAGCCGTTCAGAGCATAGGCATACTGTCCCGTTGCCAGTTCCTCGGCAGTCACGCGCTTGTTGTTGAGGTTCTCTCCGCCTGCATGGGCCTGCATGTTGGCCGGAGCCGTATTGATGACATAACAGTTGCTGGTGGTGCTCGTGTCGTGCTGCCATCCGATGAGGGCACCGGTGTTGGCACCTCCCTCGATGGTGCCGACAATCAGGCATCGACGGGCATGGATGGGGCCGTTATTCTCGTTCGAGCTGCCCGAGATACCGCCCGTGGTGGCGTTGGAGCGCACCGTACCTGCAAAAAGGCAGTTCTCAATGAGGCCTACAAATTTACCACAAAGACCGCCGGCATCCTGTCCGCCGCCTATGACATCGGCCTTGCTGTAGCTCTGCGTGAGCGAGCTGAGGTCGTCCGGTTCTGCCCATCCCACGATGGAACCCGTAGCACTGGCATAGGCAGTGTTCTCCGTGGCAGTACCGCTCTCGATGGCGATACGGGTAATCTGTGCGCCATGAACCACGCCGAAGAGCATCGCATTGATGTTGTTAATCGGGAACAGCTGGCCGTCGAAGCTGCCCTGGAAGGGAACCGACGGGCTGCCAATGGGCGTGTGACCCACGCCTTCGAAGTCCAGCGGAGCCGTCAGACGTCCGTTCAGACTGGACTCACCACCGTTCACTCGCTGCGCAAAGACTTCCATCTCCTCGGGCGAGGAGATCAGGCAATAGCCGTCTTCCACGCGCAGTTCCTGGCTCTGTAGGCCTGCGGAAAAGCATAGTACAGAGAGCACTAAGAGTTGCAATCGTTTCATAAATTGTTAGTTTAGGGTTAGTAAATGTAACATTCTACAACGCAAAGTTACAATTAATTCTATAGAATGAAAGCAAAATCAAAAAAAAAACTGTAACTTTTCGAAAAAAGAGGCGTCGGAAGACATAAAAAGGGAGAGGCCGTCCTCCTTCTTTCCCCCTTAATAGGCAAAAAAGCAGGAAAAGGGTGAAAAACGGCAGCAGTGACGGGGCTGTCCACGCGCCCCCTGCCTTCAGACCGACACGCGGCTGAAGGCAGGGGCGCTCATCGGGCAGAAGTCCTTGTCCTGATACTTGAAATGTCCCACCATGGCAATCATGGCGGCGTTGTCCGTCGTGTAACTAAAGCGGGGAATGAAGATTTGCCATCCATAACGGCGGGCATGGTCGTGGAAGGCATTGCGCAGCCCATTGTTGGCCGAGACTCCGCCGGCCAGCGCCACGCGGGAAATCTTCAGGTCGCGTGCGGCGAGACGCAGCTTCTTCATCAGGATATCGACGATGGTGCGCTCGAGCGAGGCAGCCAGGTCATTGAGGTGGTGCTCGACGAACTGGGGATCATCCCGAACCCAGTCGCGCAAGGAATAGAGGAAACGGGTTTTCAGTCCGCTGAAGCTGTAGTCGTAGCCGGGAATGTTAGGCTTCGAGAACTGGAACGCCTCGGGGTTGCCCTGCCGGGCCAGGCGGTCGATGATGGGTCCGCCCGGGTAGCCCAGCCCCATCACCTTTGAGCATTTGTCGATGGCCTCGCCAGCCGCATCGTCAATGGTCTGCCCAATAATCTCCATGTCACAATAGCTCTTGACAAGGACAATCTGGCTGTTGCCGCCACTCACGAGCAGACAGAGGAAAGGAAACTGAGGAGACTCGTAGTCGTCGTCAGGCGTATGGATGAAGTGGGCCATGATGTGCCCCTGCAGATGGTTCACGTCGATGAGCGGAATCTGGAGCGAAGCAGCCAATCCCTTAGCGAAGGAGACACCTACAAGCAGCGAACCCAGCAGACCAGGACCGCGTGTGAAGGCAATGGCCGAAAGCTGTTCACGCTCCACACCGGCTTGCCGAAGCGCTTGGTCCACCACGGGCACGATGTTCTGCTCGTGGGCACGGCTGGCCAACTCAGGCACCACACCGCCGTAAGCCTCATGCACTGCCTGACTGGCCGTCACGTTGCTGAGCAGGATGCCGTTTCGCATGACCGCCGAAGACGTATCGTCGCAGCTACTCTCTATACCTAATATATATATGTCGTTCATGTCCGACTGATTTCTGTCACCTTGTCAATGAGAGAGAATCTCCACTCCGTTTTCCGTCATCACATAAGTATGTTCCCACTGGGCACTCATCGACCCATCCTCGGTCAGTACTACCCACTCAGTCTCGTCCTCCTCGTCGCCACACACCTGCCAGTCGCCGGCATTGATCATCGGCTCGATGGTGAACGTCATGCCCGGCACCAAGAGCATGCCTGTACCACGCTTTCCATAGTGTTCCACGTCAGGCTCCTCGTGGAAGTCCAGTCCCACTCCGTGTCCGCAGAGATCGCGCACGACTGTGCATCCGTTCTTGTGTGCATGCGAAGCAATGGCATTGCCTACATCTCCCACGAAGACGTAGGGCTGACTGCACACTCGCTCCCCCACTTTCAGGCACTCCCAAGCCACATCGACGAGTCGCTGGTCTTCGGGCGCAGCCTTGCCAATGACGAACATACGGCTGGCGTCGGCATAATAACCGTCCAAGATGGTAGTGCAATCGACATTGACGATGTCGCCTTCTTCCAGGATGTCATTCTCCGAGGGTATACCGTGGCACACCACGTCATTGAGGCTCGTACAGCAACTGTTCGGAAAGCCCTCATAGTTCAACGGAGCAGGTATGCCACCATGGCTCGTCGTATAGTCATACACCAGTTGGTCAATCTCCAATGTTGAAATACCCTCGCGAATAAACTCCTGCACCTTGTCGAGCACTGCAGTGTTAAGCACTCCGGCCCGACGGATGCCCTCTATCTGTTCGGATGTCTTTATCAAGTTGCGCGTCGGCACCAGCCGACCCTTTTCCTGCCATGCCAGAATCCGCACATCCATTTCCGTAGGTTCCATCCCAGCGGGCACGAACCAGCGCTCTTTTTTTCTCTTGTTTCTCTTTGCCATTACTCCTTGCATGGAAATCGTCTGCAAAGGTACGAATAAGCGATGGAAATACCAAATTCATTTGAGTAATTCTTCAACACCTACTTCGTAGGCAGAAGCGGCAGAGCCGAGCGCCGAGCGAGAGTACCTTCGACGAAAGTCAAAGGTACGAAAATTCCGATTAAGCAAGAGCAAAGAGAATGAATTCTTTTTGCCGAGTGTGAGGAATTCATCCAATATGCAGGAGAAAAGGCAGAATAATCTGGACTTTTCCGAGCAAAGCCATCCTTATCGCTCGAACTCCACGATCAGCGAACTGTAAGGCGGCACCTCTGTCTTGTCGTTCACTATAGTGCGTTCGCCTGTAATCACGTTGCGGCCTTCGCCCAGGCCATCGGTGATTTCACGGAAGCGTGTCCAGGTGACGGGCCTGCTTTCTTTGGAATTGTTGATGAAGACGAACACCACCTCCCGCTCGTTGTAGCGGAAGTAGCCGTAGGTATTGTGCTCGGGGATGAAGTGGCGCGTCTTTCCGTGGTGAATCACCTCCTTGCCCTTGCGCCATTGGAAGAGGGTGCGGGCATAGTCATGTAGCTCTTCGGCATGCGCCCACTCCTGAGTGGTGGCAGCCTTGTGCCGGCCATCGGCGGTGAACAGGTTGGTACTGTCGTCGCTCCACCCGCCCGGGAAGTCCATGCGAAGTCGTCCGTCGTCGCGTCGGGCACTGCCTGTGACGAACATCTGTTCGTCGCCATAGAGCAACTGCGGAATACCGCGCAGGGTGGCCAGCAGTGTGAAGGCAATCTTCATCCGGCGAGGGTCGTGGCCAAAGGTGTCGCCGATGCGGGCGATATCGTGGTTGGACAAGAAGATGAGAATATGACTCAAGTCGTGATAGACAAAGTCGTGTGAGAGCGCATTATAGACCGATGAAATGTCCGCCCCGCGGCGCTCTCGGCCCGATGCGTTCTCCGGATTCGGCTCTTCCGGTCTGGGGATGGGCGCGGTGAGGGCACTGGTGATGGCCGCCTGCAGCGGAAAGTCCATGATGGAGGGCAGGTGAGAGTCGAAGCCGTCGCTGTTGGGGTTGCCTCCCTGCCAGTAAGCTACGTAGTCGGGATTGGCATTCCACACCTCGCCTACGATGTTGAAGCCCAGATACTCGTCCGTCACAGCCTTTGCCCAGCGCGACATGGGCACCTTCTCGTTGTAGAACCATGTATCGACACGGAAGCCGTCCAGCCCAGAGTATTCAATCCACCATACTGCCCACTGCTGGAAATAGCGGAGCATGAAAGGATTGTCCAAATTCATGTCCGGCATACTACGCACGAACCAGCCCTCTTCCATGACAGCCAGGTCGGCTTTTGCCGCGTTGGGGTCAAGGGCAAGGCTCATCTGATGGTTGGTATTCACGTAGGGCTCTTTTATATGCACCCAGTCCTTGAATGGAAGGTCCTGCATCCACCAATGGTCGGTACTGGAATGGTTTGTCACAACGTCCATCACCACCTTGATGCCCCGGGCATGCGCCTCTCGCACCATTTCACGATAGAGTGCGTTGCTGCCGTAGCGTGGATCGATGTGATAGTAGTCGGAGCAGGCATAGCCGTGATAGGAGCCTCGTCGGGCATTGTCCTCGAGCAGCGGAGTACTCCACAAGGCGGTGGCACCCAAGTCGGCAATGTAGTCCAAATGGTCGATGATGCCGCGGATGTCGCCGCCATGGCGGCCCATCGGCTGGCTGCGATTGGCCTTCTCGGCCATGTCGGGCAAAGAGTCGTTTGCCTTATCGCCATTGGCAAAGCGGTCCGGAACAATAAGATAGATGAGGTCGGCCACGGTGAAGCTCTGCCGCTCCACCTTCTCGCGGGCAGCAATCTGGTAGGGGTGACGCACAGACTTGCTGCCGTTGGAGAAAATGATGTCGTAGGTGCCGGGGTGGGCATCTGGAGCCACATCGATGTCCACGAACAGATAGTTGGGACTATCGGCTCGATGCACGGCTTTCACGGAGATGCCCTGCGCCCTCTCGATGCTCACCTTGTCATACTGGCCGATGCCGTCTCCGTGCACCAGCAGCTGTAGGTCCGTCTTCATCCCGACCCACCACGAAAGTGGTTCCACTTGTTTGAGTACAGGCTGGGCTTGCAGACTGGGAAGCCAAGCGACCAGCATCAGAAAGAGCAGGAGTCTGGAGTGTCGGTTCATTTGTCTCAATATATTATGGTGTCAGCGGATTACAACTAACTTCTGGAGTCTGGCGATTCAGAACAGGCCGCGCTTGCGCAAGAAAGTGCTCCAGCTTGCGCAAGAAAGTGCTCCCGCTTGCGCAAGAGTTCGCTCTAATTAAGGCAGGTCTCTCTCCTCCCGTCTGCAGGCCACGTCGTGGACTATCCGCAGGACTTCTCTCCTTTTCCGTCTGGGCTTGTCCAATCTCGCCGACCCACCACACAAACAAACTCAGGCAACCTTGTGGGGTTGCCTGAAATGCATTTCTTTGTGGAGAATATCGGGCTCGAACCGATGACCTCTTGCATGCCATGCAAGCGCTCTAGCCAGCTGAGCTAATCCCCCATAGGCCGCAAATGCTCTGCAAAGGTAGTGCTTTTTCCGGAAACTGCAAATAATTTAGTGCATTTTTTCGCGCTTTGCGATAAATTTAATACCTTTGCGGCACAAATAAGGGAAATCATGCGTCTACGAACAACAATATGCTTTCTTTTGACCTCTTTGTTGCTATGGTCCGTTCCGGCTCTCAAGGTGCGTCGTATCGTGATGCTTGACGATGGCAGTCGCGTCTGGGCCACTTTGATGGGAAACAGCGACTACTCCTTCTATGTGACCGACGAGGGCGACACTCTGGTCCAGGCTATCGACTCTGTGTCCGGCACCAATTGCCTGCGACGCAAGGTAATGGGCGAGGCCGACATGCAGGAATCGGCAGCAAAGCGGATGGTGCGACGCCGCGTAGGCAGTGCCGCCACGGCTCCCCTGAAGCCTCACGGAGTGAAACAGGTGCCAGTCGTACTCGTGGCTTTTGCCGACAAGGCGTTTAGCGTGCGGGAGACCCCCGAAGAGGTAAGGGCCTACTACGACCTATATTGTAATGGTACGCGCGACGGGAATCTTTATACTGGTCACGGATCTCACGGCAGCATTCGCGACTTCTTCGTGGAACAGAGCGAAGGTGACTTCCTCCCCGAATTCGTGCCTATTGGCCCAGTTGTCCTGGACCAAGACTATGCATACTATGGTTCCGACAGAGGTTCCTCGAAGGACATAAACCTCTCGGCATTCCGCAACGAAGCCATTGCAAAGGCTTTAACGGAAGTGTCGGACTGGAGCCGATTCGACAACGACGGAAACGGGTCGGTGGACATGGTCTTCTTCGTCTATGCCGGCCTCGGACAGAACAATGGCGGCGACAACAACACCATTTGGCCGAGTGAGTCCACCCAGAGCATGACCATCAACGGCAAGAAGTTTGCCACCAGTGCAGTGTGCTGCGAACTGATGCCGGCAACCCGCGACGACGACGGCAATGTGCTGACGACCCGCGCCGACGGAGTCGGAGTCTTCATCCACGAATTCAGCCACGCACTTGGCCTTCCCGACTTCTACGACACCAATTATGTTGCCTTCGGCATGGACCTCTGGAGCGTGATGGACTACGGCGAATATGGCAACAACGGCTACAATCCCGGCAACTATACGGCCTACGAGCGCGACTTCATGGGCTGGCGGCCGCTTATCGTAATCGACGATCCTTGCACACTTCACATTCCCTGCTTTGCTCAGGGCGGCAATGGATACAAGATCGTGAACGACGCGAATGCCAACGAATACTACGTCATCGAGAACCGTCAGGCAATGGGATGGGACGACTATATCGGTCGCCGCTGCACCGGCCTGCAGGTGACTCACGTCGACTACTCGTCATCCCTATGGAACAGCAATGCCGTGAACTCGGTTGCCAACCACCAGCGCATGACCATCATTGCAGCCAACGACGACTATCGGGGCAGCAATACGACGACCTCGGGATTCACCGGCGCCACTTATCGTGCAGTGCTGGCCGGCAACCTCTTCCCCGGCACTTCCGACATCCACGAACTGACCGACGACACCACTCCGGCCAGTGTAGTCTATACGGGCGGCTTCATGGGAAAGCCCCTCCTGGAGATTACCGAGAGAGACGATGGCATCGTAACGGTGAAGTTCCGCCCCCGAGGCACGCTGACGCAACCAGCGAACCTGCGGGTGGAGGACCTGGACGGAAGCAGCTTTACAGCGGCGTGGGATGCTGTGCCCGACGCAGAATACTACAATGTGCAATTGTGGGGCGACGGCGAATTGTTGCAACAGCGCGACAGTCTGGCTTTCGCTTCAGCCGACGACGCCTGTCAGGCACCATTCGCTGCATTGCAGGACGGCGTTTCCTACACCTTCCGAGTGCAGGCCCTCAGCGACGCTTATCTGAATGGCGCATGGACCGAGTCCGAGATGTTTCATGCGTCCGGCAGTGCCATACAGCCTGTGCCGCAGAGCGAGCAGCTGGTGCGCATTTATTCCATCGACGGCCAGTTCGTCACGGAATGCATGGGCGACGAACTCTCGCGGCTCAGTCTCCATACGGGCGTCTATGTCGTTCGTTCGTCGAACGGCCGATGCCGCAAAGTCTTCGTGCAGTGATGCCCCCCTCCCCCATCCGACATCCTCGCGCGCGTATACGTAATAATAAGGTATAAACTCACTACGAGAAAACAGTTGAATTATGAAGAAAAGAATACATTTTTCCGTCTTGATAACCCTTGTAGCAACAACCTTGCTGGCAGTGCCGGCGAAACGGGTAAAGAGAACGATTACACTCACCGACGGCACCCAAGTGGAGGCCGTCCTGTCCGGCGACGAGAATGTCCACTTCTATACGGCTGCGGATGGCACCAAATATGTCTGCTCGGATGTCAAGGGGCTCTATCGGGAAGCGGATGCCGACGAACTGAGACTTCGCTGGCAGTCGCGCGCACAGATTCGCGAAAGGCATCGCTCGGCACGCCGCGCCCGCCGCCGCGCCGAGTGGGGAGCAACGTCCAACCCCGTGAGCGGCCACAAGAAGGGACTCGTCATCTTAGTGAACTACTCCGACCTCACCATGAAATACGGCCAGTCCACCTATCTCGATTTCTTCAACAAGGAGGGCTACTCGGACTACAACATGGGCGGCTCCGTCCACGACTACTTCTACAGCCAAAGCTACGGGAAGTTCAACCTCACGTTCGATGTGGTGGGGCCCGTCACGCTGAGCAAGAAGTATTCCTATTATGGCGAGAACGATTCCGAAGGTAACGACAAGCATGCGGGCGAGATGGTAGCCGAGGCATGTCGCCTGGCCGACGAGTATGTGAACTTCTCCGACTACGATTGGGATAATGACGGCGTGGTGGACCAAGTCTATGTCATCTATGCCGGCTACGGCGAGTCGCAGACAGACGATCCCAACGTGGTATGGCCTCATGAGTACGACCTCTCATCGGCGAATATGTTTGGCGACGGCCCGGGCGCGCTCATGCTGGACGGGGTGCGTATAGACACATACGCCTGCAGCTGCGAACTGGCGGGTTCCTCGGGTTCCACTATCGATGGCATCGGTACGGCCTGCCACGAATTCAGCCACTGTATGTGCATTCCCGATATGTACGACACCGACGGCAAGAACTTCGGCATGTCAACATGGGACCTCATGGACTATGGCTGCTACAACGGCCGCAACGGAAATGGCGAGACACCGGTCGGATACACCAGCTACGAGCGCATGTATTGCGGATGGCTCACACCCGTCGAGCTCGACAAGGGCTGCGATATTACGGGCATGAAGCCGCTGACGTCCGAGCCGGAGGCTTACATCATCTACAATCAGGCCAATAGCAACGAATACTACCTGCTGGAGAATCACCAAAGAGAGAGTTGGAACCGATACAGCTACGGCCACGGCATGCTGGTGCTCCACGTCGATTTCGACACAAATGCGTGGACCGACAATACAGTCAACAAAGTAGCGAGCCGCCAGCGAATGACAATCATCCCAGCCGACAACAGCCTCGTCTTCAGTTCCTCCGGTCTGGCCGGAGACCCCTGGCCCGGCACTTCGAAGAACACTTCGCTCACCGACCAGACCAGCCCTGCCGCCACACTCTATCGTTCGAACACCGACGGACGCAAGTTCATGAACCGCCCCATCGAGAACATCACCGAGAAAGACGGACTCATCAGCTTCACCTTCAACGGCGGCCTCCAGATACCCATCCCGATGGCCTACGAGCCCACCGATGTGGGGACGAATTCCTTTATGGCCATCTGGAGCCCCGTCGAGGAAGCTCAGAGCTACGAACTCCTGCTCACTGCGCGGGACACCTTTGCCCTCTCCCCCTCCGAGGCAATGCTCCTCAGCGAGGACTTCTCCGGCTTCAACATCGGCGTCTCCGCAAGCAACAAGGACGTGGGCGAGAGCAACGTGCTGGACAACTACACCCACACCCCCGGCTGGACGGGCTATAAACTGTTTGCCACCGACCGCGAGGAAGTGAAGATCGGCACGTCGAAACTGTCCGGCTACATCACTACCCCGACGCTGGCCGAACCCGAGAGCGGAAAGGTAACCGTGCGCATACTCTGCCGCCGCTATTCCACCGACACCGGCACCCTCAGTGTGTGGATAAACGACACCGAGGTGGGCACCATCAAGCCTGCCGAGACAGAGACGGCCTATGTCTTCACCGCCGGATGCAATGCGCCGTTCCAGGTGAAGCTGTCCACCAGCGCCAAGCGCGCCTACGTGGGCGGCCTCGAGATCTACGACGGCTCATTTACGGCTGCCGACTTCGACAATCAGGTTGAGGCACCGCGCCGCGAACGACAGACGAGCACCTACGCCGTCACCGGGACCTCATACCCCCTCACCGACCTCGATACGAGCAAGAGGTACAGCTACAAGGTGCGCGCCATCAACGAGCGCGGTGCGAGCGAATGGAGCAATATGGTGGCCGTCGAGCTGCTGAAGGGCGGCAGTGCCGTAGCGGCCGTCCGCCCATCGACCGACGCCTCACGCCGCGATGCCTTCGACCTGCAGGGACGCAGAATCAATCAGGAGGCCATTCGTCGCACCACAACGCCACTCTCCAAGGGCATCTACATCATCGACGGCCGCAAAGTCGTGAAGTGACATCCGGCACCGAGAACCATGAGACTGCCGAGACGCATTCTCTTTGTGGTTGCAGCCCTGCTCCCCCTCGCTTCCTGCAGCAGCGACCCCGAATACAAGGACCCCGAGGCGCACGAAAAGACGGAATTGCTACAGGCGCGGTGCACTCCCCTCCTCCTTGGCACCTGGCACATCGAGCATACGGCAGAACGGGTTCGCTACTTCGAGCGACTCACATTTCTCGACGACGGAAAGTTGTGCGGAACACGGAAATGCCAGACGCGCCGACTGGAGACCGTCGACGGCTCGCAACGCTACACCGACTGGGAGACCCCCGAACTGCTGAACGGTTCGTTCTCCGGCATCTGGCAACTGCGTTGGGAGCGAGACGAGAATGGCGTCGGTCATGAGAAAATCATCCTCTACGCCGCCTTCGACGAAATGGATTACGTAGCCTACAGTTGCGACGTACTTTTCAACCTTGTCGGCGAAGACATCCTTCGCATCAACGGCCTTGCACACAGCAACGCAGACGGCTGGACAGAGTATCGCAAGGGAGACGCAGCACCAAGTTTTTAGCCCCGACCGAGCATTCTTGCCTCTGAATGCAACGGCTGCGAGTGGAAAGCAGGCTCGAACGTAGTTCAAATGCAAAATGCAAAATGCAAAATGCAAAAGAAAACGCAGAATACGTTCATGTATCTTTACAACATACCAAATAGCAAGATTGAAAAATATTTTCGATTTCTTTACATCCGACCTATTGCGGGAAATATAATTCGCCACAATTTGCTTTCATTGATGGCCATTCGCGTTTTCGACTTTTACATGTAATCGCCACGAATTACCACGAATGTTTCATAAATAACTTTCGTCGAAAACTCTTTATCGAACCCACCTAAACGGA
>JAILBW010000182.1 GCA_024680695.1 Bacteroidaceae bacterium | reverse complement strand
TGCACACAGTGATGCAGATCTCCTTCTTCATGATGATGCCCAGGGGAATGGTAGTGTAGGGTGTGCGGGAGCGCACTTCCTTGACATACGGGATACGCAGGATGATGAGCACCCATCCGTTGTCGTATTCGTAACGGGCGCGCTCGTCGGTATCCGCAATGTCGTTAAGGAAGTAGTCGGGAGTGCCCGAGTACTACATGAAACATCTGGTGCGCAAGTTTACCTCGGTCTATACGCAGGGCATCATGGATGCCAGCGACTACGACCGCCTGCAGTCGGACGAGGTGACGAACATTCGCGTCTTCCGCCAGAACGAAGCCGGCACGCGCAGCCTCAAGAGCATCTACACACCCAAGACGGCCTACGAATACATGATGGCCGAGACGGACAGCTCACGCTTCTCATACGCGCTTCTGCAGCAATGCAACCTCGACCGATTCCTGCAGGAGAACCTGAGCTATGACGCTGTAAAGTCGCAGCAACAGCAGCAGGAAGTGGATAATTTGCTTGTGCGGTTCATGGGACAGGTGCAGGCGGGACAGAAGATTGTGGATCGCGGCGACCTGGTCGATGAATACACTTTCAACGTGCTGCGCTCGATGGAACGTTACCAGCAGGAACGTTCGCGCAGCAGTCGCGAACAGTTTTCCCTCATCTGCGGTCAGGCACTCTTCACCTGCTTGCTGATGGTACTGCTTCTACTTTATTTCGTGCAGTTCCGCGGCGACTACGTCTTCAATATCTCTTACGTGCTGCTCACGCTGAGCCTTTACACCATTTTCCCGCTCATTACCTACGGCATGATGCGCCACCATCTGATGAGCGTCTATTTGGTGCCTTACTGCATTCTGCCCATTTTCATGCGTATCTTCATGGATTCGCGCACAGCCTTCATCACGCATGTACTGATGCTCCTTGCATGTGCCATTGCCCTTCACCATCCCTTCGAGTTTTTGGCCACACAGATGGTGGCAGGCCTTGTGGCCATCTACAGCCTGCGCCAGCTTTCGCAACGCGCCGAACTGTTCCGCGCTGCCGCAATTGTCACGCTGGCTGCGCTGTGCACCTACCTGTGCATCGACCTCGTGCAGGGCAACTTCTTCCGCACGAACGGCGTGGATCGCTGGACGTATATCTACCTCTGCCTGGCGGGCGGACTCTCGCTTATCGCTTATCTGCTGCTCATCCCCATTGAGCGCATCTTCGGTTTCACTTCGAGTGTGACGCTTGTCGAACTCTCCAACACGAACAACCCCGTGCTGCAACGCCTTACCGAAGAGGCACCTGGCACATTCCAACACAGCATGCAGGTGGCAAATCTCGCAGCCGAGGCGGCCAAGCGCATCGGGGGAAACAGCCAGCTCGTGAGAACCGCGGCCCTGTATCACGACATCGGGAAGATGGAGAACCCCGCTTTCTTCACCGAGAACCAGAACGGCGTAAATCCCCACGAGGAGCTGCCTTTCGAACAGAGTGCGCAGATAATCATCCGCCACGTAACCGACGGCATTCGGCTGGCCGAGCGTTACAAGCTGCCGCCTGTCATAAAGGAGTTTATCCTGACTCATCACGGACGAAGCCTCACCCGCTACTTCTATATCTCGGACAAGAACCTGCATCCCGACAAGGAAATCGACCCCGCGCCCTTTACCTATCCCGGGCCGAATCCCACTACGCTCGAGCAGGCAATCCTGATGATGGCCGACGCGGTGGAAGCCGCCTCGCGCAGCCTGTCGGAATATACCGAAGAAAGCGTGGGCGCACTCGTCGAGAAGATTATCAACACACAGGTGAACGAAGGCTATTTCAACGAATGTCCCATCACGTTCCTGAACATTCAGGAGGTAAAAGAAGTGCTCAAAGCCAAGCTAAAAACCATCTATCACACACGCATCCAATACCCCGAGATGACGGCAAAGGCCGCCGAGAATGAAGAGGAACAGAAGAACAGAACCACGCAGATATGAAGAAGACACTCGCCATCCTGACGCTTTGCACGGCTTTCACAAGCCTCCAGGCTATTGATTACACACAATTCGTGAACCCCTTCATCGGCACGCAGACCGACTCGACGGGTGCCCTGAGCGGCAGTACTTTCCCCGGTGCCACAATGCCGCAGGGTATGGTGCAGCTTTGTCCCGAGACGGAGAAATACGTCACTTGGGACCCCTGCTGCGGATACGACTATGACCGCGACAGCATCTTCGGTTTCACTCACACCCACCTGAGCGGAACGGGCTGCACCGACCTCATCGATGTGAGCCTGATGCCTGTTTCGTGGGAAGTCGGGGCCGGGCAGCTGGCCACAGGCGACTTCGGGCAGAACTTCTCTCACGCTCAGGAAGGCGCCGAGCCGGGTTACTACTGGGTGCACTTGAAGGAAAGTGATGTGAAGGTGGAACTCTCTGCGACCACACGCACAGGCATTCATCGCTACACTTTCCCCGAAGGGAAACCGCAGGTTGTTGTCCTCGACCTTGACCGCAGCACTTGGCGGGGCGACGCCTACTATACGGGGCGGCGTGCCTATCAGATTATACAAAGTCAGATACGCCAGGTCGATGAACGCACTGTCGAAGGCTTCCGCGTCATTACGGGATGGGCCAAACTCCGCAAGGTTTATTTCCGCGCCGAGTTCTCGCGGCCCATCGCGAACCGCCTGCTCATGGATGGCAAACGCGAGACGGGAGGCAGCGATGTGGTGAACGGACGCACTTTGCGCGCTGCACTTGCCTTCGATGCCGCTGAGGGACGGGAACTGACAATAAAAGTGGCCATCTCGCCTGTGGATAATCTGGGGGCGCAGAAGAACATGAAGGCCGAGGCGGGAAGCTGGAACTTCAATTATTATAAGGAACGCGCGCACGAGGCTTGGCAGCGGGAACTCTCGCGTATTGACATAGAAGCCTCCGACGACCAGAAAAGCATCTTCTACACCGGCCTTTACCATGTGCTGATGCAACCCAACACGATGAGCGACGTCGATGGGCGCTATATGGACACGAACTTCGAGATTCGCCAGATGCCTGAGGGACAGGCTTATCACAGCACGTTCAGCCTGTGGGACACCTTCCGTGCGGCCCATCCGCTCTATACGCTTATCGCGCCTGACATCGCCGCACAGTTCGTGCGCGACATGATTCTCCATCACAAGACATACGGCTATCTGCCCATCTGGGACCTATGGGGGCAGGACAACTACTGCATGATAGGCAACCACGCAATCCCTGTGCTCTCCGACGCCATTCTGGCCGAGCTGCCGGGAATTGATGCCGACGAAGCTTACAAAGCCATGTTGGAGAGCAGTACGCGCAGTCATCCCAACTCGCCGTTCCACCTTTGGGAGAAGTACGGCTACATGCCGCAAGACCTGCAGAACACCAGCGTGAGCATTACCCTTGAGCAGGCATTCGACGATTGGTGCGTAGCTGCTGTAGCCAAGAAACTGGGGAAGGATGCCGACTATGAGCGGTTCCTAAAGCGCAGCGAGTTCTACCGCAACCTCTTCGACCGCGAGACGGGCTTTTTTCGCCCGAAGGACAGTAAGGGCAATTGGATTGCGAAGTTCGACCCCCTCAGTTACGAGGAGCCTTGCTTCATCGAGGGGAACGCATGGCAATACATGTGGTTCGTGCCGCAGAACCCGCAGGGACTCATTGAATTGCTTGGCGGCAAGGAGGGATTCATCAAGAAACTCGACGAGAATTTCTCGCTGACAGCCACGAGCGGCGAGGTGAACGGCAACGCTAGTGGTTTTATTGGTCAGTATGCCCACGGGAACGAGCCCAGTCATCACACCGTCTATCTCTACACCTTCGCCGATAGGCCCGACCGCACGCAGGAGCTGGTGGAGCAGGTGCGCAGCCAATTCTATAATGCCACGCCCTGCGGCTATGCCGGCAACGACGACTGCGGACAGATGTCGGCTTGGTACATTTTCTCCTCGCTTGGCTTCTATCCCTTCAATGCAGGTGCTGCCGAGTATGTCATCGGGACGCCCCTCTTTACGCGTGCCACACTCCATCTGGCTGGCGGCAAGGACTTTGTCATCAATGCGCCCAACAAAACTCCGAAGCGCATTCATGTAAAGAGTGTCCGCCTCAATGGTAAACCCGTGCGCGACTGGCGCCTCACTCATCGCCAGATAATGGACGGCGGTCAGCTCGACTTCGTCATGAAATAAATCTCCGATGGACCCAATAAATCCTGACACAACGTTTTCGTAGTTTGCAGACAACGTGTGACGGGCATCGGAACAACGTGTTGTTGGAGCTCGAGGAACACGTTCCTCCGCCTTCCGCAACACGTTGTTTTTGTCTTTGGCTCGCTTCGTTTCGGCCTATTTACAGTTTAAGTCTCATTTAAATTAAGGAGAAACACAACATGCCGGGCGGGAACGTCAGCGGACATAGACCTTGTAGGTCTTTCCATCGCGAGTGCGGACGATGTGGATTCCTGGTTGTGTCTTGGTGACATGCAGGCCAGAGAGTGAGTAGGACTCGGAGTCGATGGGCGAGAAGCCGGCAATCTGGATGCTGTTACTCTCGTTGTAGTAGCTGCCGTCATCGGCACGTTTGACTTCGTCGTGGGTGGAATCCAGCACGGGGTGTGCATCCTGTTCCAACGTCTGATACCATATAGGATCCTGCTGGCCGCTGTTCTCGTTGAGGAGGTAGCACAGTTCTCCGGAAGCAACCTGCTCGGCGGTCGTCTGCTTGATGTCGAAACTGGGGTTGAGGTCCCAATGCACGACGTAGTTGTTCTTCGTCTCGCAGTAGCATAGGGCAAAGGGTTTGCTGGCAGTGGCATAGTATCCCTCAATGGTGGCGCAAGACCAGCTGTTGCGGATATAGCCTTTGCCGATGTATCCCGTCAGGGCGCCACTCTCGCGGCTGCCTACGATGACGCCGGTAGAGTAGCATCGATCCACATAGACAGAGGCAGCATTGTTCATGTCACAACCGAAGATTGCCCCGGTGTTTATGTTGCCTTGCACGTAGCCTTCGTTGCCCAGCCCGAAGAGATAGACACCGCCAGAGATTTTTGCCGAGCCGCCCACGATGGCTGTATAGTTGCCGCCGATGATGCTACAGGTGCTGTCCAGCACGAAGTTCTGAATGTGTGCGTTGGGACCGATAATACTGAAGAGCCCCGTATAGTCCTGGCTGGACGTAATCTCCAGATGGCTGAAGATGTGTCCCTGGCCATCGAAAGTACCTGTGTAGGGCTTCTCGGAGCTTCCTATGGGGACGACAGTGTAGTCCTCGAAATCGATATCTGCGCAGACCGTCGCATCAATATTGGTCAGGCCCGAATTAACCAGAGAGGCAAAGTCAATAAAATCTTGGGCAGAAGCAATGTCGAAGTTGGTCTTATTGACATAGCTTGCTCCTTGTCGGATTACTTCCAAGTGGCGCTGGAGCACGGGGTGTTCGTCTTCGTTCAGTGTCTGGAAGAAACGGGGCACCTCGTTGCCGCTTGTATGGTCGTGGAGGCGATAGCATAGTTCGCCACGGGCTACACTGTTGTCATTGAGCTTTGTGACACCCGTCTGCACCTGATAATGCTTGTTGAAGCAACGTGTGAAGGAGGCCCCCTCATGTCGTGCAAAACTCATGTTGCCTGAAACTCCGCTGACGGAGGCAATGTTATAGCAGCTGACGACCTGTGCCTTTTGTCCCAGCCAGCCACCGATGGCCGCACTCTCCTGCGCGCCCTGGATGGAACCGGAGGCGTAGCAGAAGCGGATGAGAACCGAGGTGGCCTCGTCGGCACACGTGCCTAAGATTCCGCCAGCCCACTTTCCACTGGCACTCACGCTGCCCTCGTTGCCCAAGCACTCAAGTGTGACGACGCCTTCGCCCTGGACGGAGCCGACAAGCCCGACACCGTTGGCACCACGAATCGTGCAGCTGCTGTCGAGCGTGATGCCACGAACGGACGCGCCCGCCGTCAGCGAGCCGAAGAGACCCACATTGTCATCCACGCCCTCGAGCGTGAGACCGGAAATGATATGGTTCTGTCCCTCGAATGTGCCGGCATAGGGCCGCTCCGCCGTGCCGATGGGCTTTAGCCGGGCACTGAGAGCCGACAAATCGATGTCGGCATCGAGGCGGGCGTTCAGGGTCGTGAGGCCCTGTGTGTTGACTGCATGCTCGAAGATCTGGAACTCCCGTGCCGTGTGGATAACGTAGCACATGTCAGAGGGATTCACATCCGGAACATCCTCGTAGCCCAGCATGTCATCAATCCAGGCGATTCTCGTGGTCAGATAGTTCTTGATGATATCAATCTCGCCCTGATATGTGCCTGGAGCGAACTGTTGGAGAGTGAGTCGCTGACCCAGATTGTCCCAACGGGTGAAATTGAGTCGCTGTGACTGGTCCATCAGCGTCGCGAGGCTATCTACATAGGTGTGAAGGCTCTGGGAAGAGAATGCACCGCTTTTGCGCATCTCGCTCCACATGGAACTGAGGGTGGCAAGGGCATAGGGGTCGGAAAGGATGCGCTTGACGAAGTCTCTGATGCCGGTGACGGCCGAGCCGTAATTGAAGAGCCAGTCGGTCTTTCCGTTGGCGGGATAGACACGCTGGTCGTTGTCCATACAGAGGTCGAAATCCCAGACGGGGCCGAAGTGGAAGTGGTCATCGCCACGTTCCTTGTAGAGATAAACGCTCCACATGGCGTCGGTGTTTCCCGCAAATTCGCCTACAAGGAAGAGACGGAGGAAACTCTCAAGGTCGAGTTTGCTCCGGTATCCCCTTTCGGCATCCTTGAAGTTGGCGGCCCAAAGGCTGGCCTCCATAGCGTTGAACGCTTGGCGGATATAGGTAAACTGTGGGGTGATGAGATCCTTATCGTCGGGGTACTTGACATCAACAGGTATTCCTCGGTTGCTGCTGAAGTGGTAGAGCTCGCCGGGGCTTGTAATTTCGAGCAGATATCCGCCTGTGATGTCTGGTTCTTCGATGTCGTCGGAAGTCATCTCTGTAATATGGACGCGATTCATATCGACAGTGACTTGGTCGGCCAACTGATAATTGCCTTTGTACTCACCATTGACGATGACATCGACATTCTGAATCCAGGGTGTATAGGCAAGGCCGAGCCGTCGGCTCATCTCGAAGGCAATGTTGTTGCGAATAAGGCTTTTCTCGCGCCAATTGGGAAGGAGGGTCCATTTCTTGCTTTTGGCCGGACTCTGCAGCGGGGAGTCCTTGAGCATGTGATGGCTCTTCCCGTCGTTGAACTTGATGCGATAGGGGCGTTTCAGAAAGGCCTCGTGACGCGAGCCGTTGCCGCGCTCGCGAGCCAGTATGGGATATTCCTGGATGCGTTTTCCGTCGTCGTACACAATACACATCTCGGACTCAAGTTCGGTGGTCTTGTCCCAGGGTTCCTTGCCGCAATAGGTGTGGTAGGAGAGCGTGGGCAGATTAGTCAGCTGATAGAACTGGGAATCGTCGCCTTTCCCTTCGTGACCGTAGAACGCTATCTCGGCCACGTTGCAACGACTGCCTGCAGGACCACACCAGCGGACATAGCGAAAGCCGCGCGAGACCTTCACGTCGGCAGTTGAGAAGGTTCCGACGACACCCTGCTCCGTAATCATATATAAGGGGATGGCGTCCATGAAGTCCTCACGGTTGGAACCCTCGAAGAGTCCCAGAAGCACAGACTTCGGACCCGACTTGCTGTCACATGGGCTCCAGCTTACTTGCGTAATGACGTGAGGAGAACCCAGATCAAGGCCGACCCAGGTGTGGGACTCGTCGTAGGTGGCCACGTAGGTGGTAAGGTCCCCATCGAAGGCATTGGTCGGAGTGTTCTTCGTCGTAGTGGCAGCCTTTGTGTCGTAATCGTAACACGTCTCTGTTCCCATGATAATGCCTGTCAGTTTCCCGTCCTGAGCATTCATGGAAAGTGGGGAATGCAGGATGCAGATGGCGGTCAGCAATATCAGTTTGTCAAGACTTCTCATGCGGGATGTAATGTGTTGTTTCCTGTATGAACTGGTTCGGATTGAATCGTTCGTAGTGTGTGTCTTTGAGTTTAAAGAAAACCTCTCCACTCCCTTTTATGGAAGTGGAGAGGGGGAGTTGTTGTCTGATGACTGTTTCAGTGCATTACTTTACCAGTACCTTCTTGCCGTTCTGGATGTACACGCCCTTACGCGGGAGAGTCATCAGCTTGCGGCCCGAGAGGTCATAGATGTCACCGCTGAGTGCGGGAGCGGAGATGCGGCCAACGCCTGTGGTGAAGGCCTTCAGTACCGGATAGCTGCCCTCGGCCATGTCGCAGTACCACACCTCGGGATCCCATGCCACCACTTCGCTCTGCATGGCGGCAAAGTTCGACCCGTCGTAGTAGATAATCTGTCGCAGATCTTCGTCGGCACGGGTGGGACCGAAGTTCTTCTCCGTATTGTTCCATACGGCGATGTGCTTGTAGGAGCCCAGCGGCGTGGCGTCCTGCTGGCCGCCTCCGATGATACCACCGCCGCGGTTGATGCTGCCTGCGGCATATACCTGAATCATGTCCACGAAGCCGCGCACACGGCCGATGATGCCGCCTGTAAGGTCGCTCTCGCCGGTCACCTCCACGTTGGCATAGCAGTTGAGGATGTGGCTCTCGTCGGCCACATTGCCGAACATACCGCCGCAGTAGCCCGTAGCGGAGAGTTTACCGGTCACCCAGACGTTCTCGACATAGCAGGGCTTGCCATACTTGGAGTGACCCAGATAGCCGCCCAGGATACCCGTGCCGCCCGTGCTGGTGACGTCGGCATTCTCCACGCCGAGGTTGCGCACATTGCCGCAGAGCACGCCGAAGAGGCCGCAGTAGTCATAGGCGCCATCCGTCTTGGATGTCAGGTTGCGGATAACATGGTTCTTACCGTCGAAGTCGATAAAGGGATAGGGATAGGTGTCGTTTGCACCGGCATAGTTGAAGAGGGGCTTCCACTCTGTGCCAGCCAGATCCACGTCGGCCTCCATGACGATGTAGTTCATGCGGCCCGGAACAAGCAGGTTGAGCAGATTTACCATGTCGGAAGCAGACTTCACAACAAACGGATCCTCCTCCGTGCCGAGGTGAATGTTGCCCTTCTCATTGGTGAAGTTGCCATTCTCATCCTTGGCTACCACTCCATGAGTGTTATCCAGTACGGGATGCTCGTCCTCGCCCAGCGTCTGGAACCAGATGGGCGTCTCCACGCCGCTGTTCTGGTTGAGCAGATAGCAGAGTTCGCCGGAAGCTACCTGTTCGATAGTGATTCCCTTGATGTCGAAGCTGGTGTTCAGGTCGGTGTGGACGATGTAGTTGTTCTTCGTATCGCAGTAGCACAAAGCAAAAGGCTTGCTGGCCGAAGTATAATAGCCCTCGATGGTGGCGCTCGACCAACTGTTGCGGATATATCCGGTCTTGATATATCCTGTCAGGGCACCACTCTCATTGTTGCCGATAACGGTTCCGGAAGAATAGCACCTGTCAATATAGACAGTGGCTGTTCCAGCCATTTCGCAACCAAAGATTGCTCCGGTGTTCTTGACACCCTTCACATAGCCCTCGTTGCCCACTGCGGTAATGTAAATTTCGCCAGATGTTGCGGCACTGCCACCCACGATGGCAGTGTAGCTGCCACCGATAATGCTACATGTGCTGTCCAGGACGAAATTCTGAATGCGTGCACCCGGACCTATGACACCGAACATACCTGTATAGTTCTTGTCAGTCTCAATCGTCAGATTGCTGATGGTGTGGCCCTGTCCGTCGAACGTTCCTGTGTAGACGGTGCCCTCAGGACAGATAACATCGAGACTGCAGCCCGTAAGGTCGATGTCTGCAGTAAGGACTGCATTCAGGTTGTAGTTACCGGAGTTGACCTTCTTGGCAAACCAAACGAGGTTGGCTCCTTCGGCAATCTGGTAGAAGCCATCCACCAATTCGGGAGCCTTGCCGAATGCATTGGTATAGTAAGCAGCATTCTTCAACTCCTCTTCAGCCTCGGCCTCGGCAGTGGTGTACTCACCTGCTATCAGCTTATCCCAAATGTCGTAATATACCACCTGTGCCGCATCGAAAACTGTGTCGTCAATGGTACCGGCGACGTGAATATTATCCATAAAGGTATAATAGCTTTCCAGGTCAGCCGCATAGTTGCGATATGCCAATCTGCTGGGCAGAATCTCAGCGAAAATCGAGGAGAACTTGGCGATGAGGGCCATCTTGTCTGCCGGCTCGACAGCACTCTCCACCTCTGCCATGGCATTCTGCAGGTCGCTCTGCAGCGAGGCTGAATAGTTGGGATAGTAGGTGAAGTCAGATTGATCGGGCGCGTAGTTCTGAATCATCTCAGCACGTTTGAGCATCTCGGCCAATGTCTTGTCCATCGTCATGGAGGCATCTTCCAGGTCGCCAAGGTAGAAGAGTCGGAAATTACTCATCAGCGCCCAGTCGCCCGTGTTGCCTGTGCCAGAATTCATACAGCCAATGGTCAGAGTGCCGTCCGTGACGTTGGCCACCAACACGTTTTCGTAGCGTCCGTATGAGAAATGGAAGCTACCGCCCACGTGACCCTGAGGCACATAGCCATATGCATTGCCTTCTATGTCGGTTAGGCTGAGGTCGGCATAGGGAACCGTCAGGTTGCAGTTCACACCATCCTCGGCTGTCTCGGCTTCCTGGTATTCGTCAAAGTAGTTCTTCAGGAACACCTTGTTGTCATTGGCATAGAAGATGGTTGTATAGCTGGGGTTCTGGTAGAGGGGCAGACAGCGGGACACACCGTTCATGCGAATCTCATAGACTCCATTGGTCAGGCCTGTGATCGTCTGCTGATAATTAAAGTTGGTGTTGATCGCCTCGGCAGCCTGCATCATGCCCGGTTGTCCGCCTGTGGTGATTTTGCCTTCAAGAACCGTCCAGTTCTCCAAGCCGTTGGCAAACTGCGGATTCTTAATCATGCTGGTCACCTCGGCTCCCTTTCCGTAACCATTCTTGATGGCATCCTCCAGCATCTTCTGTACTTTCTCGGTCTCGGCAATGATTTCCTCGGTGGTGAGGAGATGGTTTTCAAGGATGTAGTGTGAACCGCCATTGGTGAATGTTTCATCGGGTGCTTCGTCGCTCTCCAGATAATCTGTCAGGAGGTCTCGGTCGTTGCCCCAGAATGAATCATCGTTGGCAAGATATTCTGTTACATAGTCCAGTTTCGCCTTGTAAGCCTCGTAGGCGGTCACGGACGTCTCCACTTCTGCCAGTTTGGCGGAGAGTTCCTTGTAGGTGGGGATGAACTCGTCCAGCGTCGTCGGATTGCCTATGTTATCCAGCATTGCCTTGAACTCGTCGAGCAAGGACTGGGTTGCAATAGCATCGTCTGCATACTGGCGCATGTAGATATTGTATTTGTCCAAGAATGTGGCAAAGGTTGCATTGTCCTCGATAGAGCCCATCTCGTCCAGCGAGTAAACGATGCCGTGCGTGTTGTCCAATACGGGATGCTCGTCTGAGCCCAAGGACTGGAACCAGATGGGATCGGCCAGGCTGCTACCGTTGAGCATATAACAGAGCTCGCCGTTGTAAACCTGCTCATTGGTAATGCCCTTGATGTCGAAGCTGGCGTTCAGGTCGGTGTGGACAACGTAGTTGTTCTTTGTCTCACAGTAGCACAAAGCGAAGGGCTTACTGGCCGAGGCATAATAACCCTCGATAGTGGCGCTCGACCAGCTGTTGTGGATATATCCCTTGCTGATGAATCCCATCAAGGCACCACTCTCGTGAGTGCCAATAACGCTTCCAGTGGAATAGCACTTGTCGACGTATACTGTTGCTGTACCTCCCATTTCGCAGCCGAAGATGGCTCCGGTGTTCTGGCCTCCCTGCACGGTGCCCTCGTTTCCGATGGCTGTGAGATAAACCGTGCCTTCAGCTGAAGGAGTGGCTCCAATGGCAGCTGTATGGGCCTTGCCGACGATGGTGCACGACTGGTCCAATATGAAGTTGCGGATGTCGCAGTTTCCTGTAATGACACCGAAGAGGCCTACATTGTCTTCCATGGGCCGGTTGATGTCCAACCCGCTGATGATATGGCTTTGGCCGTCGAACTTACCCGACTTGAACGGAGTGTCTGTGGTACCAATCATTGGGAAGATGTCGTTCACGTCGGACATGTCAATGTCAGCCGTAAGACGGGCGCACGGTTCTTTGAGGCCTGCATTGACCATGCTGGCAAACCATGCGAGTTTCTCGCCGTTGTCAATCATGTAGTAGCCGTCTTCGTCCTTCTGACAGAAGTTGGCATCCACGAAACCGCATACCGTACATACGCCGGCCCTGAACTCGTGTGGATCCTGATTCATTCCATTCGGGTCGTTGCTGTATGTCACGTCGCCGATAGGCTCACCACCGCAGGTGATATGGCCGTTGGCGTACACCTTCTTGTGACTTGGGTTCAGAGAGGGAAGTGCATCGCCGCCCTCGCCCAGGTTCTGGTACCATTTGATTTGTGATTGATCGCCGTTCAGCGTGAAGGTCATCAAGCCACTCTTGGCATCCTCTTCGATGAAGTCGAGCACGCCTGCGTTCTTGTAAAGAGCATTCGAATAGTTGTTCCTGGCCAGGGCCGGAGAGCCACGATAGAATCCATCACCTGCGTTTTCCGTCTTATTGTACACACCCTCAATGCTGCCGATGGCCCAGCAATTCTCGATACGGCCATTGCCGAACCAGCCGTTAATCTGTCCTGCCTGGTCGCTTGCCTGTACCGGTCCTGTGACATAGCAGTTGCTGATTGTAGTCGCAGGGCTGCCCATATTGCAACCTAAGATACCACCAGCGTTGATGCCGGATGCTACGACAGCACCTTCCATACCCACTCTGTCGATAACGACGGTGCTGGCGCTGTTGATGGTAGCACCGATAATGCCCACATAGGAAGCACCGCTGATATAGGAATTGCCGTCAATTATTAAGTTCTTGATGACGGCCGTGCCCGTCACGCGGCCAAACAGTCCGACGTAGTTTTCCGAACGGGTAATGACCAGATTCTTGATGAGATGGTCCTGTCCGTCAAAGACTCCCTGGAAGGGAATATTCGAGTTGCCGATAGGAATAAAGGAGGGACTTGCCTGGGTGGGAACACCTTCCTCCACCTTTCCTCCCATGTCAATGTCTGCCGTCAGTTTTGCATTGGCTTTTGTATCACCAGCATTCACGATGTCAGCAAACGTAATGAGATCCTCTGCAGTACCAATCAGGTAGAAGCCGTTCTCATCCTTTGTTAGGTTAGCGCCTATGGTCTCCTGCTCAATGTTGCCACAAGCCGCAATCTGTTCAGCCGTGAGAGGCGTGTCCCAATAAGCGACCTCAGATACGTACGTGTCATTAGCCTCGCCATCCTCGTCGCAGCACAGGAAGAAGCCCTCAGGGGCTAACTGGAAACGAGCTTCGTTTTTGTCGTTGGAGTTGATGAACTCACCGTCAATGTAGAGGCTGAATGTTCCGCCGTTGTTTACCATAAACAGACGATACCATTTTTTGTTGGCAATGGTGCCGCCATAACCCAGAGAGCCAACACCAATCTTGTTGTTGTAAACGAAGATGTCGCCATCGTTTCCGTTGGTGGGGTCTGTCTGGAAGATACCATCATAATCAAATGCGTTCTCCACCATGAAGTCCATCTGGATGGTGTAGTTGTTGCTTGCGCTTTCATCGTTCAATGCCACCCAAAGGGCAGCAGCTTTCGGTACAAGGATAGCCTTGTTTTCAGCTATGGGACCGTCGGTGGCCGTAATGCCTGCCTCAGCAACAGTCTCACACAAAGTTGCACTTTTCGTGCCGAGAGTAGCCGCCTGAAGCTGTAAAGTTCCCTCAGCAGGTTTCAGTAACTCGCTGGCATCCTCGAATGTCCATTTACCCTTAGGCGAAGGCACGTCCTGTGCCACAGCCTGCAAGTTCATTCCTACCATGCATGCAAGCATGGCGAAAAACAGTTTAGTAGTTCTTTTTTTCATAATGGTTTGTATTTAAGGGATTAGTTTTCGCTTTGCATCTCTTCATCGACGGCCTTGATTTTTTGTGCCAGAAGACTGAGTTCGTCGCGCAGTTTCTCGACCTTTTTCTTCATGGCATCAACCATTGCGTTGCCCTTCTTGCTACTGCTTGTGAGGAAGCCAAGGTTATTCTCGTAGGTCTTTATCTCGTCGCGCATCCGCTCATAGGCTCGCATCATTCGGGCGCGCTCATTCTCGAGGTCGGAGCCTGCCTGCTGCACCTTCTGTGCCAGGCTGGAACGGAAGTTGTTCAGTCGGCGGCGAGCCTGA
>JAILBW010000160.1 GCA_024680695.1 Bacteroidaceae bacterium | reverse complement strand
ACCTTGGAGAGCCTGAATGGCATCCTCGGCAGCGTCGAGACGCGTCTTCACGTCAGTCACTTCCTGAGCCAGAGAGTCGATTTCGGCCTGCATAATGGCATCGGCAGCCTTGTATGCGCTTTCTACCTCGGCAATCTTCGTCTTGTTGGCTTCAATGAGCGTACATACGCTGTCGATAGTGGCGGTGAAGGTCTCCTTCGTCACGTAGGTATTCTCGATGGCAGATACACGCTGCTCTGTCTTGGTGATCACACCGATGATGGAGTCGATCCGAGCCTTAGTAGCTGCATCCACATCTTCAAGACCCTTTGTGATGTTGGCCAAGCTGTCGATGCGTGCATTGAGCTTGCTATCAGCCTCCTTCATATCGTTCTGGATGTTGGTGGTCACAGTGCTGATGGAGTCAACCAGCTGTTTCAACTTGGCAATGTCGGTGGTATTGGTAGCTACGGAAGCCTTCAGAATAGCAATCTGCTCGTCGGTGTAAGCCTTAGCGAGAGCCAGATTAGCATTGGCCAGATTCTCGATGCGTGTCAGCTCGGAGGTCACCTGGTTCACCACATTATTGAACTGAGTGGTAAGGTTGGTCAGTCCGGTCTGCAGCTGTTTCACGTCACCCTGAAGGTTATTCAGCAGGTTCGTCAGGTTGGTAATATTCTTCTCGGCGGTGCTCATGCGAGTCGTGAGATCGTCGATGAGCTGCCTATTGTAAGTGGCAGTAGCCTTGGCATCAGCAGCAGTCTCATAAGCGGTCTTCAGGGAGTCGCTCATAGAAACAATCTGAAGCTTGATCTTGTCGATAGCCTCCTTGTTGGCGTCGGCCAGTGACTTGGCAGCGTCAGCAGTCGTCTTGGCAGCGTCGGCAATAGTCTTTGCGTTGTCGGCAGTCGTCTTAGCAGCGTCGGCAGTTGCCTTGGCAGCATCGGCAGTTGCCTTGGCAGCATCGGCAGCAGTCTTGGCAGCATCGGCAGCAGTCTTGGCAGCATCGGCACGATTAGCAGCATCCTGAGCGAGAGCCTTTGCATCAATGGCAGCCTGTTCAACAGCGGCCAGACGGGTAAGAATATCAGTCAGGTCACAACCACACTGGCCAGTGCACTTGCACTTGGCAGCCTCGATGGCAGCCTCCAGACGAGCCACAGCAGCCTCGTACTCACTCTTTGCCACATAGGTCTGAGAGATGAAGGTGCGCAGTGCGTTGATTTCGTCCTGAAGTTGCTGCTTGGACACCTTGTCAGCGAGAGCCGTCTGCAGGGCGGCAACAGCCGTCTTCAGTGCTTCCACATCGGCAGCGTCAGCCTTGCCAGCCAGAGCAGTCTGCAGAGCGGTGATGGTATTCTGCAGAGTCGTCACAGTGTTCTGCAGGGCAGTCACAGTGGCAGCATCGGCCTTGTTGTTAAGAGCCGTCTGCAGGGCAGTCACGGTGTTCTGCAAAGCTGTCAGGTCGGCAGCATCAGCTTTCCCAGCCAGAGCAGTCTGCAAGCTGGTAATGGTGCTCTGCAGAGTCGTCACGGTGTTTTGCAGTGCAGTCAGGTCGGCAGCATCAGCTTTTCCAGCCAGAGCAGTCTGCAAAGCGGTGAGTTTTGCCTCCACAGCGTCCATGTCGCACTCACACGACTTAATGGCCTCGAGTTGCTGCTGATAGAGAGCCAACTGCGTCTTCAGATTGTTAATCTGCACCTGCAGAGATTCAGAGAGACCAGAATCATCGCCAAGCACCAACAGGTGCAACTGATCGATCTGGTTCTGCAAATCCTCGTTCGTATCCTTACAGGAGGATACCGTCACTCCCACGCAGGCTGTGACAGCCAGAAGCGTGAGAAACTTTGAAAACTTTCTTTTCATACTGTTAAACGATTATGTTATCTCTTTGTTTCTTTAAAATTTGTTTCGCGTCAAATATAGTATTAATACATTATTATAGATAAGAGAAGGGAGCATGTTTGCCTCACGACATACCACACCCTCGCATAACCCTTTGCAAAGTCGTGACAAAGGTATGACTTTTTGCGCTTATTCACACAACATGTTCGAGGGAAACATGTATGTCGTTAAGGTTTTTTAACATTTTCGCGCCAAAAAAAGCGTCAAGGCACATAAATAAAGGTACGGACACGCACGCTTGCACGACAACAAAGCATTACTCACGGAAGGTAATTTCCTGCAGTGGAAAAAGCATTTTCGTACCAAATATTTGGCTGTTACGCGAAGAAAGTATAACTTTGCACCCCGAAAAAGGAACATAAAGAAATCACTCGATGAATTTTGTAGATGAACTTACATGGAGAGGCATGATCCATCAGATGATGCCCGGCACAAAAGAACTGTTAGAGAAAGAGACAGTGACAGCTTACGTAGGCATTGACCCCACAGCCGACAGCCTGCACATCGGCCACTTGTGCGGCGTGATGATGCTGCGCCACTTGCAGGAGTGTGGCCACAAGCCGCTGGCATTGGTGGGCGGCGCCACGGGAATGATTGGCGACCCAAGCGGAAAGAGCCAGGAACGCAACCTGCTCAACGAGGAGACATTGCGTCACAACGTGGAGTGCATCAAGCAGCAGCTGGCGCGTTTCCTGGACTTTGAAAGCGATGCGCCCAACCGCGCCGAACTGGTGAACAACTACGACTGGATGAAGGACTTCACGTTCCTCGACTTTGCCCGCGATATCGGCAAGTGCATTACCGTAAACTACATGATGGCGAAGGACAGCGTGAAACGTCGCCTCAACGGCGAGTTTCAGGACGGAATGTCGTTCACTGAGTTCACATATCAGCTTCTTCAGGGCTACGACTTCCTGCACCTCTACCAGACAAAGAACTGCAAACTGCAAATGGGCGGCAGCGACCAGTGGGGCAACATCACCACAGGCACAGAACTCATCCGCCGCAAACTGGGTGGAGAAAACGAGGCCTTCGCGCTGACGTGCCCACTCATAACCAAGGCCGACGGAAAGAAGTTTGGCAAGACGGAGCAGGGGAACATCTGGCTCGATCGCAACCGCACGACTCCCTACACCTTCTACCAGTTCTGGCTGAATGTAGCCGACGAGGATGCCGAGCGCTACATCAAGATATTCACATCGCTGACAAAGGAAGAGATCGACGCACTCATCGAGGAGCACCGCCAAGATCCCGGCCAGCGCGTCCTGCAAAAGCGACTGGCTCGCGAGGTCACCGTCATGGTGCACAGCCAAGAGGATTATGAGGCAGCCGTCGAAGCCAGCAACATCCTTTTCGGAAAAGCGACGCGCGAAAACCTCTCCCACCTTGACGAGGCCACATTGCTTGACGTATTCCGCGGCGTACCACAGTTCAGCATCTCACGCAGCCTCCTGCAGGGCGATGGCATCAAGGCTGTGGACCTCATGGCCGGAGAGACACAGTGCTTCCCCAGCAAGGGTGAGATGCGCAAACTCACTCAGGGTGGCGGAGTCAGCCTGAACAAGGAGAAGCTGCAGGCCTTTGACCAGATGGTGACAGAGAAAGATCTGCTCAACGGCAAGTATTTGCTCGTGCAACAAGGCAAAAAGAAGTACTTCCTGCTCACTGCTGAATAAAAAAGCGCGCCGAAGTTTGCACGATCGGCAGAAAAGTCATACCTTTGCAGCCGCAATCACGAACGGTTGCTTTTGGATTGGGCTATGGTGTAATGGTAGCACAAGAGGTTTTGGTTCTCTTAGTCCTGGTTCGAACCCGGGTAGTCCAACCACAGAAGAGGGGATGTGTCACAGGCGCATCCCCTCTTTCACAATATCAGGGACTCTGATGTTTCAGGTGTTCTAATAATTAACGTGAGTTCGACGAAAACTAAAGGACATATTTTCTCTTTCGATCACGGAATGATGGATAACACTCTCAGATTTTTTCCTCAAAAAAACTGCGGAACCTACACCAATATGAGATAACCACCTGAATGAAAGCATGCTACACGGGTGTAAGTTTTGGTGTAGGCAAGGCAAAAGGTGTAGGCAAAACCTACACTTTAGCCTTTATACAGAATTCACAACAGCCATTTTCTGCGCTGTCCCACAATCGGAGGTGGTCGCCACGTTTGTCTCTCATTAGTGCTGAAAACTTCATCGTTCTGATACGGAATCTTGATTGAGGTTACGGAAAGCGTGGCATTCGGTTTTGTCACCTGTGGCAAAGCGTTTTTCCACGCGCGACAAATCATTTTCCCACGCATGGGAAAACGCTTTCCCACGCGTGGGAAAACGTCTTGCTACGGGCTGTGGGAATAGTAATCTCAAGTCGTAGTGTCGTAGGCGGGCTCCTGTGCGATGCCCTTCTTGCGGAAGAGCGCAGCGACACTCGCCTTTTGTTCTGGCGTGACGGGAGACCAAAAAAACATCAAAAATGCAAGAAAAACCTACACCTTTTGCTTTGCCTACACCAAAACTTACACCTATGTAAACCGCTGTGTGAACGCAGATTATCGCATAGTGGTGTAAGCAAAGCAGTTTTTTGGGAAAAAAACTTTAAATGCGCGCCCGCGCGAGGGAGACCATTATTAACCTTAAAAAAGACTATCCGTCCGATCCGTATTCGTTTAATAAATCCATAAGACTTTCAAAGGCCGGGATTGAATGACGAACAGCTACTACAAACACGGGAACAGCGCACTATTTGGACAAAAAAGGAAGAGAGGACAAGCCCCTTTTACCATGCTTTTTGTGTTTTTTATCACGATGAAAATGCTTTTTGAGCGCAAAATATTGACAAGCCCCTGTTTTTTTTGTATCTTTGCAGCGCAAAAAGTGTGCCCCTTAGGCAAATGAAGAAACTTCTCATCGAAACATACGGTTGCCAGATGAACGTCGCAGACAGCGAGGTGGTGGCCGCCGTGATGAAGATGGCAGGCTACGAAGTCTGCCAGCAAATGGACGAGGCCGATGCCGTTTTCCTGAACACATGTTCGGTGCGCGACAATGCGGAACAAAAGATACTGAGCCGACTGGAGTTCCTATACAGCCTGCGGAAGAAAGGCCGCCGGATTATCGTCGGTGTGCTGGGTTGCATGGCCGAACGCGTCAGGGAACGCCTCATTGATGAGTACCATGCCGACATCGTGGCAGGTCCCGATGCCTACATGTCTCTGCCCGACCTCATTGCTCAGGTGGAGTGCGGCCAGAAAGCTATCAACGTTGAACTCTCGACCAGCGAGACCTACCGCGACATCGTGCCCCAGCGCATCTGTGGTCCTCAGATCAGCGGCTTTGTCACCATCATGCGAGGCTGTGACAACTTCTGCCATTACTGCATCGTCCCCTACACCCGAGGCCGCGAACGCAGCCGTGACGTGGCAAGCATCCTGCGCGAGGTGAGAGACCTCGAATCCCGAGGCTACCGCGAAGTCACACTCCTGGGACAGAACGTGAACAGTTACAAGGGCCAAGATATGGACCGGGAGGTCGACTTTCCCGAATTGCTCAGGATCGTTGCCCATGCCGTTCCGAACATGCGCGTACGCTTCACCACCAGCCATCCCAAGGACATGAACGACGAGACCCTGCGCGCAATAGCCGAGGAACCCAACATCTGCCGCCACATCCACTTGCCGGTGCAGAGTGGAAGCAACGCAGTCCTGAAACGCATGAACCGCAAATACACCCGCGAATGGTATCTCGAACGCGTGGCTGCCATACGTCGCATCATCCCCGACTGCGGACTAAGCACTGACATATTCGTGGGCTACTCGGGCGAGACGGAGGAGGATCATCGACAAAGTCTCAGCCTGATGCAGGAGTGTATGTTCGACAGCGCTTTCATGTTCAAATATAGCGAACGGCCTGGTACGTACGCCAGCCGTCACCTGGCCGATGACATTGCCGAGGCGACCAAGATACGTCGCCTCAATGAACTCATCGCCCTCCAAAACGAGCTATCCGCTGAAAGCAACCGCCGATGTATCGGGAAGGAATATCAGGTGCTGCTCGAGGGATTCAGCAAACGCAGCCGCGAACAACTCTATGGCCGCACAGAGCAGAACCGAGTAGTAGTAGTCGACCGCAACGGGCTGCACATCGGCGAGACCGTCCTCGTACGCATTACTGAGAGCAGTAGCGCGACTCTGAAAGGAATAGTTATAGAACCCGTCAGCCATCCATGCCCATGAAGATATACCGACGAAAAGCGAGCACCGCTGCGACCATGCAGACGCTGACCAGCATCATCAGCACCACGATGGTACTCATCTTGCTGGGGCTCGTAGTGCTCTTTGCCCTCACGGCCCGCGTGCTGGGCGACTCGGTGCGCGAAAACCTCACCGTAACCGTGGTCATGCAGGACGACACACCCTCGGCCGATGCCATTGCACTGCAAGGACAACTGCTCGAGCGCCCCTATGTGGCCGACATCCAGTACATCAGCAGCGAACAGGCTCTCAAAGAGCAGATCGAGGGTATGGGTATCGATCCGACGGAAGTTCTCGGTGCCAACCCTTTTGCTATCTCGCTGGAAGTCCAGATTACAGCCCGATATGCATGCAACGACAGCCTCGAATGGATTACCCGCGAGCTGAAGGAGGAAGCAATCGTAGCCGATGTCATGTACGAGCGCGACCTCGTGGAGAGCCTCAACGTAAATCTGCAGCGCATATCCTTCATCATGCTTGTCGTGGCCGCCCTGCTGGTTCTGATTTCGCTGGTCCTCATCAACAATACTGTGCGACTGAGCGTCCACAGCCATCGGTTCATCCTGCAGACGATGAAACTCGTGGGAGCACGTTGGAACTTTATCCGTCGGCCTTTCATGATACGCAGTCTATGGACAGGTATCGTCGCAGCCATACTGGCCGACACTGTGCTGCTGTCATGTATCCGATGGGCCGCTTCGCACGACCAAGCAGTCATGGATTACGTTACCCGCACCAACATCGCCATCATGTGCCTCGCCGTACTCGTCATCGGATTGTGCATTACAGTAGCATGCACCTACTTGTCCGTAACCAACTATCTGAGAAAGCGCGAAAGCGAATTATACTAAGCCACACAGAGCAGACAAGAAGAAAAGAACACACATAAAGAAAAGATATGGACAACTTTGCATTTGACAAGAAGAACTACATCCTGCTGGCAATCGGGATGCTTATCATCGTAGTGGGATTTATACTCATGTCCGGCTCGGGAAGCGAGGAGGGCGTCTTCAATCCCGAGATATTCAGTGTACGCCGCATCCGCGTGGCTCCAGTAGTGAGCCTCGTTGGCTTTATCTTCGTGATGTATGCCATCATGCACAAGCCTACGAACAAGGACAAACAAGAACCTACGAAGTAAACATACGCAGCCATGAACGAGATACAATCCCTCGTGCTGGGTCTCGTACAGGGACTCACAGAGTATCTGCCTGTGAGCAGTAGCGGCCACCTGGCCATCCTCTCCCACTTCTTTGGCCTCGACGGCGAGAGCAGTTTGATGTTTACCATTATGGTGCACGTTGCTACTGTGCTTAGCACAGTAGTCATTCTACGCCGCGAAATCGCAGCCCTACTGAAGGGCGTATTCGACACGACGACTCCGCTATGGAACGAGGAGCGCCGATATGCCGCAGCCATCCTTGTGAGTATGATTCCCGTAGGCATCGTTGGCGTTTTCTTCAAGGACTACGTTGAGGAAGTATTCGGCAGCGGCCTGTTTATCGTAGGCGTCTGCCTGCTCATCACGGCAGCCCTGCTCACCTTCAGCTACTACGCTCGTCCACGCCAGAAGGAGGAGATTGGGCTTTGGGATGCCTTCGTCATTGGCCTCGCTCAGGCAGCAGCCGTCATGCCAGGATTGAGCCGATCTGGCAGCACCATCGCCACTGGACTTATATTGGGCAACAAGAAAGAGAAACTGGCTCAGTTCTCATTCCTCATGGTGATTCCACCCATCCTTGGCGAAGCTCTGCTCGACGTGTTGAAGGCTTTCAAGGATACAGGCGAGGCTGCTACGACAGCGATACCCGTCAGTGCCTACGCAATAGGCTTTCTAGCTGCATTTATCAGCGGATGCGTAGCCTGCAAATGGATGATAAACCTCGTTAAGAAAGGCAAACTAGTCTATTTCGGCATCTACTGTGCCGTGGTGGGCGTGTTCTGCATGATTTTTTCATGAATTTCGCTGAGGGAGAAATATTATACTTTGACAAACCCTATCGATGGACGTCGTTCAACCTAGTGGCTTGTGTGCGCAACCAGCTTTGCCGACGATTGGGCGTAAAGAAACTCAAGGTGGGGCACGCTGGGACGCTCGATCCGTTGGCCACTGGCGTACTGACCATCTGTACCGGCAAGGCCACCAAGCGCATTGACGAGTTGCAGGCGCACACAAAAGAATACGTGGCCACGCTACAGTTTGGCGCCACCACACCCTCTTACGATCTGGAGAAGCCTGTGGATGCCACCTTCCCTACCGAACACATCAACCGTGGGTTGCTGCTCCAGACACTAGAAACCTTCAGAGGACACATCGAACAGGTGCCACCCACATTCTCGGCTTGTAAGGTCAATGGCAAGCGTGCCTACGAATTGGCTCGAAAGGGGAAGGATGTCGAACTGAAGCCTAAAGTGCTTGTCATCGACGAGATTGAGTTGCTTCAGTTTGATGCCCAACAGATGCAGGCAACCCTACGAATCGTTTGCAGCAAGGGCACCTATATCCGCGCCTTGGCACGCGACATCGGCCTGGCACTTCACAGCGGAGCTCATCTCATAGCACTGCGACGCACCCGTGTAGGAAACGTGCGAGTGGAAGACTGCATGCAGGTGGACGACTTTCCTGCATGGCTCGATGCACAAAGTCTCTCCCCCAGCCCTGCCCCAAAAGGAAGGGAAGAACAAGACAGTACGAAGAAATTAATAGCAAATCCATAAACTTGTAAACAGTTATACACATATATGAAGCTCTCACAATTCAAATTCAAGCTCCCCGAGGATCGCATCGCACAGTACCCCACCACTTTCCGCGACGAATGCCGCCTGATGGTGGTTCATGCAAAGAGCGGCATCTTCGAGCATCGCCCATCGTTCCGCGACATCCTGCAATTCTTCGACGACAGAGATGTGTTTGTCTTCAACGACACAAAGGTATTCCCTGCACGTCTCTATGGTAATAAGGAAAAGACAGGAGCAAAAATCGAAGTTTTCCTCTTGCGCGAACTGAATGCCGACATGCGCCTGTGGGATGTACTGGTAGATCCTGCACGCAAGATACGTATCGGCAACAAACTATATTTCGGTGAGAGCGAATCAATGGTGGCCGAAGTCATCGACAACACAACGAGCCGTGGCCGCACCTTACGCTTCCTGTTCGACGGCACACACGAAGAATTCAAGCGCCAGATCTTTGCTTTAGGCGAGGCACCTCTGCCTCGGGAAATCATCCATCGGCCGGCAGAACCCGAAGACCTGGAAAACTTCCAATGCATCTTCGCCAAAAACGAAGGAGCTGTAACTGCTCCCACCGCAGGCATGCACTTCTCACCACAATTGATGAAAATGATGGAGATAAAAGGTATCGAATTTGCCTATGTCACCATGCATTGCGGACTGAGCAACTTCCGTGAAATCGATGTGGAAGACCTCACGAAACACAAGATGGAATCAGAGGAAATGCACGTCGGAGCAGAAGCATGCCGCCTGATAAACCGAGCAAAAGACGAGGGACGCCACATTGTAGCTGTAGGCACCACGGTACAACGCACACTAGAGACGGCAGTGAGTGCCGACAAACGACTGAAGGAATACGATGGATGGACCAACAAATTCATTTTCCCACCCTACGAATTTACACTCGCCGATGCCATGGTCGCCAACTTCTACATGCCCTATAGTACACTGCTCATGCTTACATGCGCTTACGGCGGCTACGACCTAATTATGAAAGCCTATAAGGAAGCACTGAAGTTCAACGAGTCGGATCCCAAGACTCGCTACCGCTTCGGCATCTACGGCGACGCAATGCTCATCCTTCAAGACTAAACTTCATGCACCGTCTCTACCTCTCCCTCGGTTCCAATATGGGAGACCGCGAGCAAATACTCCACCAGGCTATCACAGCCATTGGCGAGCGAGTGGGACAGGTGGAACGCGTCTCATCCTTCATCGAGACAGAACCCTGGGGATTCGAGAGTACCAACAGGTTCTTGAATGCAGTCTGTCTCGTGACAACAAATCTTTCGCCCATGCGATGCCTCAGAGTGACACAACAGATTGAGCGCGAACTCGGACGTACATCCAAGACTCACGACGGGCACTATCATGACCGCCCCATCGACATTGACCTGCTGCTCTACGACGACATCCACATCCAATGCAAGACACTCACGCTGCCTCATCCACGCATGCACGAACGTCCTTTTGTAATGGAACCCTTAAACGAGATTTTCGACGCCCAATGACACATTTCGCCTTCTTCTTTCGCCCGGTTATCTTCATGGCATTGACAATTGTAGCAGTAATTACCACACCATTGTCTGCACAGACTATACACGTTGCCGTGAAAAACTCATCATCCACACAGCGTCATGAGGTGATAGAAATCGATGCACACAGGATTACACCGATTCTCGGCAGCGAAATTGTAGTTCGGGATGCCTCAGGCATCGAACAACCCAGCCAGATAACCCACGACGGTAAGTTCCTGATATACGTTTCTGTCCGTCCTAAGGGCGAAGCCAACTACACGCTTCACAAGGGCAAGACCGCGCTACACGAACGCTACGTGGGCGGACGGCAGTACCCCGAACGCGCCGACGACCTCTCTTTCGAAAACGACAAGATAGGTTTCCGCCTCTATGGCCCAGCCACCAAAAAGAAGGGTGAAAAGGCTTATGGACAGGACGTGTGGGTGAAACGCGCCCCCGCACTGATGCTCGACAGCATCTACGCCCTGAACTTTTCGAAGAATAACGAAATGGATCGCTTGCGCAAGGAGGGAAAGAAACGCGAGGCTGACTCGCTCGGCACAGCCACCAGCTACCATCTGGACCACGGATTGGGAATGGACTGCTATGCCGTAGGACCCACCCTAGGATGCGGCACGCCCGCACTAATGCGCGGCGGACAATTGCTTTTTCCCTGGTGCTACGAAGAATATGAGATTCTCGACAATGGGCCACTTCGTTTCACAGCCCTGCTCCACTTCGGTGAAATGCATGGAGCCCGCGAACACCGCCTCATCACTGCCGACCGCGGCTCTCACTTCTTCCGCACCACTGTATGGTACGATGATTTACGGCAAGCATCCAGCCTTGCAGCTGGTTTCGTGATGCGTCCAGCCGATACAGAAAGCCTCACTATGGGGAAGAATTATGCCGCATACGCCGATCCTACCATGTACCCCGACAAACATAACAGCCAGATATTCGTGGCCGTAGCATTCCCTAACGGCGTAAATACAATTTCCAAGTTGCCTTCTACAGATTCGGGCAACGCAGGGCATGTCGTGGGCATTGTCCGCCAATATCAGGGAAAACCCTACACATACTATTTCGGTGCGGCATGGAGCGACTACGACATCCGCACCTTCGAGGAGTGGCAGCTCCACGTAACCCAATTCCTTCGGCAGCGGGAAATGCCTCTCACCATCGTATGCCGATAAACCTACGAAAAAAGAAAAGTGCGCTATTGTTGCCGGAGAAGCATGCTCCTGTTTCCACGGTCGACGAATTATTATTGAGTACTTATATAAATAATGTACGCGCGAAAGGGGACGAAAAAAATATGCATTTTTCTTGTGCGGTCTGAATAAATATAGTACCTTTGCAGCCGATAGACGTGTGTGGATAGATTTGAGCGGCTTGCAACCACAGTAAAAAATGCTAAAACGACAAGGCATATTGCCTCTTTGTCTCGCATTCTGCACCCCACTTCCCTCTCCCTGCGTCGGAATAATGTATAACGAACAGGAATTATGGCTTATCTTTTTACCTCCGAGTCGGTCTCCGAGGGACACCCTGACAAGGTGGCCGACCAAATCAGCGATGCAGTGCTGGACAAACTGCTGGCTTTCGATCCGGAATCGAAGGTGGCATGCGAAACCATGGTGACGACCGGTCAAGTGATTCTGGCCGGCGAAGTAAGATCGCGCGCCTACGTGGACTTGCAGCGAATTGCACGCGAAGTAATCAACCGTATTGGCTACACGAAAAGCGAATACATGTTTGAGGGAAACTCATGCGGTGTGCTAAGCGCCATCCACGAACAAAGCGAGGACATCGTACGCGGAGTGGAACGGGCACGACGCACGGCACAGGGCGCCGGAGACCAAGGAATGATGTTCGGCTACGCAACGAACGAGACTGAAAACTACATTCCACTGAGTCTCGACTTGGCTCACCGCCTTTTGCGCGTACTGGCAGACATTCGCCATGAGGGCCGCGAAATGACCTATCTCCGCCCCGACGCCAAGAGTCAGGTGACCATCGAATACGACGAAGCAAACCATCCCATGCGAATCGACACCATTGTGCTATCCACCCAGCACGACGAATTTGATACTGACGAAGCCATGCTGGCACGCATCCGCCACGACGTCATCCACACACTTATTCCACGAGTAAAAAATACGATACGCGACCCTCGCCTACTGGCTTTGTTCGACGATCACATCAAATACCATGTAAACCCCACGGGAAAATTTGTTATCGGAGGCCCCCACGGCGACACAGGACTGACAGGACGAAAGATTATCGTGGACACCTATGGAGGCAAGGGTGCTCACGGCGGCGGAGCCTTCAGTGGTAAGGACCCGTCGAAGGTAGACCGTTCGGCTGCCTATGCCGCACGCCACATTGCCAAGAACATGGTGGCCGCCGGCGTGGCAGACGAGATGCTGGTACAGCTGAGCTATGCCATCGGCGTGGCAGACCCTGTGAGCATATACGTAAACACCTACGGAACGAGCCATGTGAAGATGAGCGACAGTCGCATTGCACACAAGGTGAGTCAACTCTTCACCCTGCGCCCCTACGCCATCGAACAACGGCTCAAGCTGCGCAACCCCATCTACGAAGAAACAGCTGCATACGGCCACATGGGACGCGAACCTCGCGTGGTCACCAAGCGCTTCGAGTCGCTCTATCGAGAAACAAAAGAAGTTGAGGTGGAACTCTTTACTTGGGAAAAACTGGACTATGTGGGAAAAATACGCCGTGCCTTTAACCTCATTTGACGCATTTTGAACCACACATCCATCAATTTCACCATCAACAACAGCAATGAACGAGAGAAAGCATATTTGTGTTTATTGCGCCAGCAGCACACAGATTGACCCGCAATACTTCCAGGCTGCACGCGAACTGGGCCAACTGATGGCCGAACGCGGCGTTACACTCATCAATGGTGCAGGCAGCATGGGACTCATGGCCGAAAGCGCCAACGGTTGCCTCGCACATGGAGGTCAGGCAATCGGCATCATTCCCACATTCATGATCGAAGAGGGATGGTGCCACAAATCAATGACTCGCATCATCGAGACCAAAGACATCCACATCCGGCAAGAGAAAATGGCCGAGATGAGCGATGCAGCCATTGTGCTCCCCGGCGGCTGCGGCACTTTTGCCGAGCTGATGGAACTCATCACTTGGAAGCAGTTGGGCATCTACCTTAAGCCCATCGTATTGCTAAACACGCTCGGATACTACAACCCGCTACTCGAAGTCCTTCGTCAGGCTGTAGAACAACGCTTCATGCGTCTCCAGCATGCCGACATTTGGCGTGTTGCCGCCACACCCAAGGAAGCCCTTGACATGGCACTGACCATCCCAGAATGGGACACCTCCATCAGGCGTTTTGCCAAGATATGAACACATTGGCCGACACACTGCCGCATACAGGGTCACTCATACCCCCTGTCCCAGAAGACAGTGCCAGCGAAGCACAGTTCTCCGGCAGTTTTGTCATGCATGCTATCCATGCCGAATCCGCCGACAGTGACGATGCTGTGTTTCCTTTTCCCTACCCAGAAGGATTCTTTGCACAAAGTACTCTTTTTCATACGGAAACGACGTGGCACGAATCTGGATATATCCCCATGCCACTCTCTCGCCAGCCTTGGCGCGACGATTGGATGACAACGGCAGTCCTTCTCTGCTTTATCGCCACTCTCATAATGCTTCGCCGCTACGGCAAACAGTTACTTTCCCAGGCGGTTCTATTCTTCCTCCCATCGCACAGATACGATGCAGAAAGCGACTCACAACCACTCAGCAACTCCCCTCTTATCATTTTTTCAATACTTCTGCTGTCGTTCACCACATCATTTGCAGGGCTGCGTTACGTCATCTACGACCGTCAGGTTTTCCTCGGGAGTCTCTCACCCTACCTCCTACTCGGCATCCTCGCCCTATGTTTTATTGTTGCCACACTGGTAAAATTCGCATTGTACCGTTTTGTGGACTGGACATTCTTTAATAAACAAAATAATTTAACATGGCAGGGACATTACAGATTGCTGTTCGTTGTGGAGTCGCTGGCATTGTTCGTCGTCATTGTTTTGGGCGCATATTTAGGCATTTCATCGAAAATATCGCTTGCAGCTTCCGTTTATATCGTTATATTTGTCAAATTATTGCTTTTCTTGAAGGGCTATCAAATATTTTTTTCTAAATTTTATGGGATTTTCCACGAAATTATGTACCTTTGCACACTCGAAGCGGTTCCGCTGCTTGTCGTAGTCAAAGTTTTAACACAATTCGCAAGAAAATTAAACGTAATTTTTTAGGACATTTGCAATGGTACGAAAGATTCTGATCTCACAGCCAAAGCCCACGTCTGATAAGTCGCCATATTTCGACATCGAACGTCGCCACAATGTAGAAATCGTATTCCGTCCCTTCATCAAAGTGGAGGGCATCACAGCAAAGGATTTTCGCAAGCAGAAGATATCCATTTTGGATCACACTGCCATCGTCTTTTCCTCCCGCCATGCCATCGATCACTTCTTCGGCCTGTGCAAGGAAATGCGTGTGGCTATTCCAGAGGATATGAAGTATTTCTGCATTACGGAGACCGTGGCACTGTACATTCAGAAGTATGTACAGTACCGTAAGCGAAAGGTTTTCTTCGGTTCGACGGGCAAGCTGAATGACATTATTCCGCTCATGGTCAAGCACAAGAACGAAAAGTACTTCATTCCCATGAGCGATGTGCACAACACCGAATTTGCCGACCTTTTGGACAGCAAGAAACTCTACCACACCGAGGGAGTGATGTACCGTACCGTGAGCAACGACTTCGGGAAGGACGAGGCGTTCGACTACGATATGCTCATCTTCTTTAGCCCCAGCGGCATTCAGTCATTGCTGAAAAACTTCCCCGACTTCAAGCAGGACGCAATAGCAATCGGCACCTTCGGCCCCACGACAGCCAAGTCCGTCAAGGATGCCGGTCTTCGGCTCGACCTCGAAGCTCCGTCAGCGGAATATCCCAGCATGGCGGCTGCACTCGACGCATACATCAAGAAAGTGAATGGAGATTAAGCCCCAAGGCCTGAAAAAGGAGGAACGCCTCACGCTCCGAAGAGACGTGGAGGCACTCTTCGAACCGGGACATCAGTCGTTCTCCGCTTTCCCCCTTCGCGCCGTTTTCCTCACCACCGAGGAGAGCGGCGTTCGCATTCTCGTATCCGTCTCGAAACGTCATTTCAAGCGTGCCGTCCGCCGCAACCATATCAAGCGACAGCTGCGCGAGGCTTTCCGCAAAAACAAATCGCTGCTCGCACCGGCAAGGGGTGGTGTGCACATTGCATTCCTGTGGAGCAGCAATCAAGAACTGACTACAGCCAGCGTCGAGACACGCATGCAAAACCTACTGAAACGCATCAATGAAAGACTGCTTGCTCCGGCAACTCCCTAAACTGGTGGCCGAGGCACTTATTCTCCCCATCCGTTTCTATCAGCGCTGCATCTCACCGCTGACGCCGCCTTCGTGCCGCTTCACGCCCACTTGCAGCCAATATGCCATCGAGGCGCTGCGCAAGCATGGCCCTCTGCGCGGCACTTATCTGGCAGTGCGGCGTCTGCTGCGATGCCATCCCTGGGGAGGCAGTGGTTACGACCCCGTACCGTAGATATCATGAATTCATTCATCGACTTTCACACTCACCACCCATCGCGCGAAGGAGAAGTCGTTATCCTGAACGGTACCGATACTTGGGGCGCTCACCCATGGAACCCAGTATTCCCGCCCATCGAGCACCTGTCAAAGGCATTGGCCATCGGAGAATGCGGGCTCGACCGCCTGTGCGACACACCCTACGAAACACAGCTGGAAGCCTTTCGTCGCCAGATACGCCTCAGCGAGCAGTACGGCAAGCCGCTCATCCTGCACTGCGTGAAAGCATTGGACGATGTGCTCCGCCTACAACTGGAGGAACGCGCCATACAACCTTGGATATTTCACGCCTTCCGCGGAAAACCGCAACAGATAAGGCAGCTGTTGAAGCGCGGAATGTATGTATCCTTCGGCTTTCGCCACAACACGGAAAGCATTCAGTCCTGCCCCATCGAGCGCATGTTGGTCGAGAGCGATGAGGACCCACGACCCATTCGCTTGCTTTACGAAAAAATCGCCAGTCTGCGCCAAATGGACATCGAGGAACTGGCACGGGAAATGGCATGCCGCTATAAAGAATTGTTTCACCCACGCTAAAGGTAAGCAATACTCATCCATCTGCAGAAAATGGTATATTCCTCTTGTTCATATAGCTCATTTGCCACGCTTCCGACCGATGGCCGAAGGTGGGCTACATTCGGCCATCAGCGAGAAAAAATGAGGCTTTCTCTTGCCCATGTCGCTCATTTGCTATACCTTTGCACACGAATATAAACGAACATAACACATTTACCTTCATTATGGAATTCAAAACACTCTCCGCAGCCGAAGCTGCTGCGATGATTCAGAACGGACAGACTATCGGTCTGAGCGGCTTCACACCTGCCGGCGTGGCCAAGAGCGTACCTGCCGAGATTGCCAAGAAAGCTGTGGCAGAACATGCCGAGGGACGCCCCTTCAAAGTGAACATCTTCACCGGTGCCAGCACAGGACAGAGCTGCGACGGCGACATGGCCAACGCACAGGCCATCGGCTTCCGCGCACCCTACACGACAAACCCCGACTTTCGCAAGCACGTAAACCTCAACGAGCTGGCCTACAGCGATCTGAACCTCTCGAACATGGCCACACAGATACGCCAAGGCTATCTCGGTCCGGTCGATTGGGCCATCATCGAGGCCTGCGCCATCGAGAAGGTGGGCACGAAGGCACACATCTACCTGACCGCTGCCGGTGGCATCAGCCCCACTGTATGCCGACTGGCCAGAAACGGCATCATCATCGAGCTGAATGCATTCCACGACCGCGACTGCATGGGCATCCACGATGTCTATGAAATCGAGGACCACCCCTACCGCACACCTATTATGATAACGAAGGCCAGCGACCGCATCGGCAAGCCATACGTCGAAGTGGATGCCGACCGCATCATCGGTGTTGTCGAGTGCGACATTCCCGACGAAGCTCGCGCCTTCAAGGATCCCGACCCCATCACCACCCAGATTGGACAAAACGTGGCCGACTTCCTTCTGCAGAACATGAAGCAGGGCCTCATTCCTCCCACGTTCCTGAACCTGCAGAGCGGTGTGGGCAGCGGAGCCAATGCCGTACTCGGCGCGCTCGGCCACTGCCCCGAAGTGCCCAACTTCAGCATCTACACCGAGGTGCTGCAGGACGCTCCCGTACAGCTGATGCGCGACGGCCGTGTGCTCAGCGCCAGTGCCTGCTCGCTGACGGTGACCAACAACTGCCTCAAGGGCATCTACCGTGACATGGACTTCTTCCGCGACAAGCTCGTCCTGCGTCCCTCCGAGATAAGCAACTGTCCCGAGGTTATCGCCCGCATCGGTGTCTGCTCGCTCAATACGGCCATCGAGGCTGACATCTACGGCCACATCAACAGCACCAAGATCTGCGGCACGAAGATGATGAACGGCATCGGTGGCAGTGCCGACTTCACCACAGCCGCCTACCTCTCCATCTTCACCTGCGGCTCGACGACCAAGGGCGGTGCCATCAGCAGCATCGTGCCCTTCTGCTCGCACATCGACCACACGAACCACTTCGTAGACGCAGTCATCACCGAGTATGGCGTAGCCGACCTGCGCCACAAGTCGGACATGCAGAAGGCCGAGGAACTCATCAAGGTGGCTCACCCCGACTACCAGCCGCTGCTGCGCGACTATCTGAAGTATGCCGAGAAGTTCAGCGGCCACACTCATCATTGTCTCTCTGCAGCCTTCGCCATGCACGACACATTCCTGCGCAAGGGCGACATGCGGCTCACCGACTTGGCCGAATACATCAAGTAAAGAGGCTTGCACAACACAGAAAACACCCCATTTCATCGGCGAGGACGCTTTTCGGCATTCCTCGCCGATGTTTTTTAAACCCCGTTACGGCGACCATCGAAAACTTCACCCCCCTAAACCCTTTCATTCGCGATCCATAGCTCGGCAATAGACAAATGCAGTATACAAAATTCTATTTGCAACGGCTGCGAGTAAGCGAGAGCAGAGCCAAATCACATTTGAGCTATGCCGAGCGGGAGCAGGCTCGACCGAAGGTCAAATGCAAAATGCAAAACTGCTTGCTGTCGCAGAGTGTCCTGCTTGCTGTCGCAATGTCTCTTGCTTGCTGTCGCAGAGTCGTCTGCTTGCTGTTGCAATGGCCACCGCTTGCTGTTGTAGAAACGCTCGTTTTCTGTCGCAAAAACGCTTTTTTTCCTCGATTTTGCCCGATTTTTAGGCATTTTTGCCGAAAAATGAAGCCTCAGACAAGGCTAAACGGACGTTTTTCACGCCTATCGATGACGTTATTCCGCTAATGTTAAGGACGTTACAAGATCTGCGTGACAATTGGGACAAAGGACAGTGCATTTTTTCTCTCGATTTTCGGAAACGAGGAGGGTGAGAGTACCAAAATTAACGGGCAGCCAGTATATAGATGTGTAAATATTATTGAATAGTAATATATTAATAGTAGTAGTTAGTTAACAGTAATAGTTAGTATAATAATAGTAGTAGTTAATAGTAGTATAATAGTAGAATAGTATATATAATCATATATATACTATCATATATATATACATATATATAGTAAAATAC
>JAILBW010000158.1 GCA_024680695.1 Bacteroidaceae bacterium | reverse complement strand
CTATTTTAGAGCAGATTTGGCTTCAAACCAGCCGAAGCGTAGCGAGCTACGGTTCAATGGGTTGGAGGTAAAGATGCCTAAAAGAGGCAAGAGCAGACAAAGATAATGCCCACTGGATTTGATAATTATTAGAACACACCTGAAACCCAATGACAACCGGCATCTACGGCGGCACCTTCAACCCCATCCACTTGGGCCATCTGCACTTGGGCGAGGCGCTGGTGAGGGACGGGCTGGTGGACGAGTTATGGTATCTCGTCTCGCCCCAGAATCCGTTCAAGGTGGACCAGGCGCTGTTGTCCGACGAGGAACGCCTGCATCTGGCCCGGCTGGCGGTGGAGGGACGCAAACGGCTGTACGTCAGCGATGCCGAGTTTCGCATGCCGCGACCGTCCTACATGGTCCGCACCTTGGAAACTCTGCGACGGGAGCATCCCGACCGTGAGTTTGTGCTCGTCATTGGTGCCGACAATTGGGAGCGCTTCCCGCAGTGGTATGAGAGCGAGGAGATTCTGCGCCGCCATCGGCTCATCATTCTTCCCCGGCCGGGATACAAGCTGGAGAACCTGCCGGAGGGCATCACCGTAGCCCGGACACCTTTATTAAATATAAGCAGTACGGAAATTCGTCGGCAGATTGCGTCCGGCAACTATCGCGGCAAGGGCCTGCCCCGCACTGTGTGGCGCGAAATCAGAAGGAAAGGATTATATAACAGTAAGTGACATGACAACGATACGAGTGGGAATGGGTTACGACGTCCATCGGCTGGTGGAAGGGCGCGAACTGTGGTTGGGCGGCATCCGTCTCGAACACACAATGGGGCTGCTGGGCCACAGCGATGCCGATGTGCTGATTCATGCCATTTGCGATGCGCTCCTGGGTGCTGCCAATATGCGCGACATCGGCTTTCACTTCCCCGATACAGGCGAGGAGTTTCGCGGCATTGACAGCAAGGTGCTGTTGCAGCGCACGGTCGAGCTCATTGCAACGAAAGGTTATCGGGTGGGCAATGTCGATGCAACGGTCTGTGCCGAACGTCCGAAGCTCAATCCCTACATCCCGCAGATGCAGCAGTGTCTGGCCAGTGTGATGGGCATCGACGAGGATTGCGTCAGCATTAAGGCCACCACCACTGAGCGCCTGGGATTCACGGGACGCGAGGAAGGCATCAGCGCCTATGCGGTGGTATTGATAACAAAGGAGTGAGTCGTTATCGGTAGTTATTCTTCGTACCGCTCAAGACTCAGGTTCTCGCCGTCGAATACGGCGTAGGTCCATTGTGTGATCCAGTCGCCCACAATCATGAGCCTCGTTTGCGCTGTCAGCGTGAGGTCGAGCTCGATGTGGCGATGGCCGAAGAGGAAGAAGTCCACTTCGCCCGGATGCGCCTGCAGATACTCCTTGGCAAAGCGGACAAGGTATTCGCGGTCTTCGCCGAGGTAGGGCAGTTCGCCACCCATCTTGTCGCGTTTCTGGCGACTATGCTTGGCCCAGGCGAGTCCGAAGTCAATGGCCCATCGGGGATGGATGCAGGAGAAGAGCACCTGGCACAGACGGCTGTGGAAGATGGCTCGCAGCAGGCGGAAACTCAGGGTGGGATCGCCCAGCCCGTCGCCGTGGGCAAGGAAGAATCGGCGACCGAGAATCTCAGTCAGCAGCGGTTCGCGGTGCAGGATGACGCCACACTCCTGGGGCAGATAGTCGCTACACCAGATGTCGTGATTCCCCGTGAAGTAGTGCACTTCGATGCCGCGGTCGGTGAGTTCGCTCAGTTTTCCAAGGAAACGTGTAAAGCCGCGCGGCACCACCATCCGGTATTCGTACCAGAAGTCGAACATGTCGCCCAGCATGTAGAGAGCCGATGCCTGCTCCTTGATGCTGTCGAGGAAGCGCACCAGTTTCTTTTCCTGTGCCCTGTTGTTCGGCACTCCGCGCGACCCCAGATGGGCGTCGGCTATGAAATATATGTTCTTCATCTCCACTCTATACTATTCACGATGAACTCTGCACTACTCAAACCCCAGCTCCAGCCGTGCCTCCTCGCTCATCATATCTTTTGTCCACTCGGGCTCGAAGACCAGGTTTACGTCCACCCGGCTGAGGCCCGGAATCGTTTCGAGCTTCTGCCTTACATCCTCCATGATGAAGTCGGCGGCGGGGCAGGAGGGGGCCGTAAGTGTCATGTCCACGGTCAGTTCGGTGGCTTCGTCGTTGAGCTCGATGCGATAGATGAGGCCCAGGTCGTAGATGTTCACCGGTATCTCGGGGTCGTAAACGGTGCGCAGCATTTCGACCACTCGTTCTTCTATTTCGATTCGTTCCATCTCAGTGTCCAATTATGTGTGTCGAGGTCTGGTGTGAGTTATAGTTTGCCCTTGTCGTAGTAGCTGTAGTAGCCTTGATCGGCGACGATGATGTGGTCGATGAGCCGAATGTTCATCACTCGGCAGGCTTCGGCTACATGGCGGGTGAGGTTGTCGTCTTCTCGGCTGGGCTGCAGGTTGCCGCTCGGATGATTGTGACAGAGCACGATAGACGTGGCGCGGTTCAGGAGGGCATGGCGCATCAGTTCGCGCACATCGACTGCCGTTCCGGCGATGCCCCCTCGGCTCACCATCGCCTCGCCGATTATCGAGCGGTCCTGTCGGAGCATCAGCAGGTGAGCCTCCTCGAGCGGCAGGTCGCGCATGGGGGCAAAGTATTCGTAGGCGTCGTTGCTGTCCACAATCTTGCGTTTCGCCACGACTTCCTCCTTCCGTCTCCGGCTTCCCAGCTCGCAGGCCGCCAGCAGGGTGATGGCCTTCGCCTCGCCGATGCCCTTGTAGCGGCTTGTCAGGTCGTTGATGGTCATTCTCCCCAGGCTGTTGAGGCTTCCCCGGCAGTCCTGCAGGACGCGCTGCATCAGGCCTACGGCAGTCTCCTCGCTGTTGCCGCTGCCGATGAGTATGGCCAGCAGCTCGGCATTGCTCAGAGCGGCCGCTCCCTGTGCCATCATCTTCTCTCGTGGCCGCTCGTCAATCGGTAGGTCCTTGATGTTTATTTTCATTGCCTGAAGTGAAATGTCCTGTTGATTGCATTTCTTCATTTGTAGAATGAATCCTTGAATGCCTGCAGCTCCTCGTTGCGGCCGCAGATGCAGCGTAGCCACCAGGCACGGAGGAAGCCCGAGCCGTAGCCCAGCAGCTGGATGAACGAGGCGGGAATGCTCAGCAGGCCGACATGCAGGCTGCGGTTCCTCGCCCACGAATCGACCAGGATGATGAGCGAATAGAGCAGCAGTGGGAGCAGGGAGACAACCATCAGCGCTCCGCCGAAGTAGGCCACGACGAGTCCCATATTGCAGCCCGACCCACCGAAGAAGCCCATCCACAGACCGAGGCCAAGGTGTACCAGCCCAGCCAGAAAGACGACGGCGAGCAAAGCCACGCCGATGGTGAACAGGGCGGGCAGTAGATGGACGAGTTTCAAGCTCTCGGGGTACTTCTTATATAGGTTTACGCGCGCGATACCACTATTATGCACCTGCCGGAAGAACTTGCGGAAGTCCGTCCGCCGCTTGTGCCACACCCACGCCCCGGGGAACAGCCGGCATCGGGCACCGCTCTTGAAGATGCGGATGCTGAAGTCGATGTCCTCACCGAAGCGCATCTTCGAAAAGCCACCCAGGCGGCGATATAGGTCGGCCCGCACCCCCATGTTGAACGAACGGGGATAGAACTTGTCGAGTTTCCGCCGTCCGCCGCGAATGCCACCCGTAGTGAAGAAACTTGTCATCGAGTAGTTGATAGCCTTCTGCACTGGAGAGAACGACTCGTGGGCGCGGTCGGGTCCGCCGAATGCCTCGCAGGCGGTTGCCGCAAGTTCCTCGTCCACCGCCGCTATGTAGCCAGGCGGCAGCACGACATCGCTGTCCAGCACAATCAGCCATTCGCCCTCGCTGCGCTCTGCGCCGTAGTTGCGAGTCTGGCCGGGGCCGCTGTTCGGCTTCGTGTAATACTTAATCGTCAGGCGGTCGGCATAGCGCTCCACCACATCGCGGCAGGGGACATCCGAACCGTCCTCCACGACCACCACCTCGAAGCCGCCCGACGTCTGGCTGCACAGGCTTGCCAGCAGTTCGTCCACCTCGTCGGGCCGGTTATATACGGGTATTATCAGGCTATACTTCATCGTTTCCTTTCCTTTTCCACGGACAAAGATAGTGCAAACGAGCGACATGACAAAAGAAAACGAGTGTTTTCTTTTTCATGTCCGAGTGCAGCCCGCTCGACATCTTCGAAGAAGTGGCGCTTCGCCTTTAGTGCGAAGAATCCTCGAACAAAGTTCAGAGTAGTGCAAACGAGTGGAATGGCAAAGAAAAAGGCAA
>JAILBW010000145.1 GCA_024680695.1 Bacteroidaceae bacterium | reverse complement strand
CTTGAAATAGTTGAGGTCGAAGAGCACGTTGGTGCGGTCGAACTGCGGCTGGGGATAGCACACGGAGTAGTCGAGCCCATGTCCGCCGATGAACTGCAGTCGGGGCAGCAGGCGGATGGTCTGCACGAGCAGCCTACGCTCCTCGTCGTTGTAGCACCCTCCAGCCTGGCGTCCATGGGCCAGGGCGTCGAAGAGCGATGTGCCGCCCAGGTCGGTCTGCAGGTAGCGCAGCTCATCGTCGCTGGCGACCAGCACTTGTGGCACGGGCAGCGAGCACTCGGCAAAATGGCGGGCGAGGGTGATGAAGGCGTGGTTCTCCTCTTTACTGGTGCCTATGCAGCCGATGACGCTGCTGCCATCATCGGCGCTGAGACGGTAGTACACACGGTTGCTGCCTGCACCCGGCAGACGGTGGCACTGGGCAGGCTGATTGCCGCACCAGTGGTGGTATAAATCAAGTAGTGCTTCCATTTACTATTCGCAATATGAGTGCAAAAGTACGAATAAGCGAGCGAAAAGCAAAAGAAAAACTCGTTTTTCTTTTTGCTTTCCCGAGCGAAAGTACTTTCGGCGCAGCCAAAAGTACGAATAAGCGAGCGAAAAGCAAAACACCCTACTAAAAAACCTAAAAAAAAAAGGGCTGGTGGTGCAGTCTTTTCTTCTTCGTAGGACTTTATAGATAGAGACGTTGTGCTGACGATGGAGATAGCAAGGCTGATAGAACGGTGCAGGCAGGGCGACCCGGATGCTCTCGGAGAACTGTACAAAGCATACGCCCAGCGGATGAGGGGCGTGTGTCGGCGTTATGTCAGCGATGAGCAGACAGTGGAGGATGTGCTGCACGATGCGTTTGTGGTTATCTTCACTTCGTTCGACAGGCTGCGCGACGTGCGTCGGGCGGAGGCTTGGATGATGGCCATCACAAGAAACGTGGCTTCGAAGTGCAAGGAGCGGCAGAGGGCGGTGACGATGGTGCCTATTGAGGAGGCTGCGATGGTATCGCAGCATACAGAACAGGCCGACGTGAGAGGGGTGCCGCTGAGTGAGGTGGTGAGAATGATTGACAGGCTTCCCGAGGGCTATGGGCAGGTGTTCCGGCTGTCGGTGTTTGAGGAAATGTCGCACAAGGAGATTGCCACCATGCTGGGCATCGAGCCTCATTCGTCATCGTCGCAGTTGGCACGGGCGAAGAAGATGCTCCGAAAGATGATGCAGCAGTACTGGGCCGCCGTGCTTCTCTTGCTGTTCATGCCTGTCACATTCTTCTTGCTTAGAGAAGGCGATAGAGCCGTGAGTGATGAAATGCCGATTGTGGCTGAGCAGAAAGATATGCCGGAAGAATCGCCAAAAGATTCTCCTACGAAGCAGCCGCGAAAGCCCGTGGCGGTTCCTATGCCTGTGCAACGTGCAACCGTCATCGTCGCCGACACCCTTCAATCGGAAATCGCTCAGGTTAATATAGTAGCTCAGGAGCAGTCGATGACTGACACGATGTCAAACGACACGGCAAAGATGATCCGTAAGGTGGAGCTGCCACATTACGATGTAGCTGAGCAACTCCCCAACAACCCCACTGATAAGGCAAAGAAATGGTCGTTGGAACTGGCATACGCAGGGCAGTTCGACGAGCAGAACCGCTATTACCAGCCATTCAGCTATAAGCCGGCGCCGTCAGATGTGCTGCTACAGCCAAGCCCAACCGTTCCGAGTAGCATCGACAACTGGACTGACTACGCTGCCTATCTGGCATATAATCCTGATGCTGTGAGTGCCCAAACTCGTAGCGTCGTCATGCGTATCGCTTTGAACAATGCCAACCGCCCAGGCGATGACAGGATTCTGCGTACGAGCCACCATCAGATGCCCGTCACATGGTCGCTGGCATTGAAGTGCAGATTGAATCATCGTTTCGCACTGGAGTCTGGCCTCAGCTATAGTCGTCTGACCTCTGACTTTGAGACGGGAGCCGACGGTCGCTCGGCGACGGCAGTAGACACCAATCTCGGCAAGAATGCCATTCGCGAGCAGCAGACCATCCACTACTTTGGCATCCCCATGAAGGGCATATATAATATGTATGGTGGAAAACGATGGGACATCTACGGCAGTCTCGGTCTGACAACTGAGATGCCCGTCCATTCCACCCTCCGCTCAGACTACTATGTGAACGGTCGGCATGAGGCTACCGACAAGACCACCATCCGCGCCCCGTGGCAGTTCTCCACCACCTTCGGCCTCGGCCTACAAATGCACTTGACACCCCATATCGGTTTCTTCGCTGAGCCGAGCCTGCAGTACTATATCCCGACGCATAGCGACATCGAGACCTACCGCACGGAGCATCCGTTCACGTTCTCTCTGCCATTGGGCATCAGATTCACGTGGTGATAGCGATTGAGATATGGAATAGACCGTCACAACGGAAGTCCTACCCCTCTTTGTCCACTCTTTTTTGCCTGTTTATTACATTTTTCGAGCGTATAGCATAATTAATCAAAATATTTTTGTATTTTTGCACACGTAACATTAAAGAATTGCAATAATGGGCATATCAATTGACAATGTTTGGGCAAAGGCCCAGCGCCTCTCACCGAGTGAGCGCCTCGCCCTGTCGCGCCGTCTGGCAGAAAGCGCCACTGAGACCGAGGCCGCACGGCGTGAGCGTGTGGCAAAGGAGATGGACCAGTTCTTCGGAGGATGGGCCGACGATGAGCGCACCACCGACGAAATCATGGCGCAGATACGCGCCGGTCGTACCACGAACACCTATCCTAAGTTTTAAGTCATGGCCGAACTGAAATACCTTCTCGACACTTCGACCTGCATCGTAATGAAACAACAGAGCGGGAAACCAAAGCCGAGGATGTCGGCACGGGTTCCCGCTCTTGCATTTCAAGGGTAAACCTTCTAATGTCTGACGTTGATGTCTATTTCCTGTCTGGTTCGTGAGTCGTACTCGTTGTTTCGGGTTCTATAGTTGCCGGGACGGCCGTCTACGGTGATGCGGAGGATGCGCTTGCCTTTTTTCAAGTAATCGAAACGAGGGTCGATAAGGCGGTCACAATTGAATTTACGCGCAGCCTCGGTCTCAGCTAACCGTTGTGCCTCTGCAAGCGTCAACTTGTAGAGTTTCTGTTTGCCTTCAGGAGTGGAGATGTCAATGGTGTATGTGATGCGGTCGCCAACGGGCACCAAGTCATAACTGTTGTAGCTGGTGCCTCTGGCGTCAACGCCCATGTTCGTAGCGTAGCCGCCAGCGCCTGCGAGAGTGCTACTGCATGAAGTGATTGCCAATATGACAATGACTGATAATGCTATCAGGAAGAGATTCTTTTTCATCGTCTGAGTGTTGATTAGAAGTTGTAACGAAGGTTGAAGCCGAGGGTGTTTTTTCCATTGACATTGTCACGGAGTAGATTGGCACCAAGGGATAGGGATGAACTGTTAGAGAAGGGAAAATCATACTGCATGATGGAGGTATTATATAATTGGCTATCTATCTTTTTCTTAGTGTGATTGGAAGCAAGAAGAAAACTTGTAGTCCATACGACACCACCAGCTAATGTCGCAATGAAAGGAATGTCAACCTCTCTGCTATCACCGCCTGCAAATAAAGTATTTTCACATCCTGCAATAATACCGATTGCAGCACTTGTTGCGATTAGAACTCCGCCGCCAATCCATCCTATATTACGTAGTTTCTTTGCTTTTTTTATAGGTTTTTGTATAGCAGCATCAATTTCTACCAATACCCTATCATTATACTGCTGAATTCCGCCGTTCTGATTACCTGGTAGGTATTGATTCTCAACCTCCGATAGGTTCACCTTTTTCCCGTTCTCATAGTTGATGGCTGAGGCAAGCGACTTGTCCATTACATAATTGGAACCGTTCAGGTCGCTCCACTTCTTGTAGGTAATCTCTGTAGCGGAGACTTCTACAACGCGACAGACGATGGTCGAGCCGTCCTTCTTCACAATCACGTCCTGTGCAAAGACACTGGTTGAGCACAGGAGAAACAATAAGACTAATAGCTGTTTCATTTTACTTGCTTTTTTACTTGTTAATACTAATCTCGTCCGTCGGGAGAAGTTGCGCCAAGCCTGTAGACACAAGAAAAGCGCAGGTCTTCACCATACGCCACTCAGGTTTAGGACTACCTTCTACAATCTATGGGAGAACCTGCGCTTTAGGCGCAAGCCTCTTGATTGTAGATATTGCCCGTTCACGTTCCGAGGTCCTAATTCGAGTGGCGAATGAGCAAATAAAATGTTGTGCCTCCGAAGAAACACGGTGCAAAGATACAACTTTTCTCCAAATAACGAAACAAAATGACATAAAAGTTTCAAATTTAGCCTGTTTATATTATTTTTCGAACGTATAGCATAATTAATGAAAATCTTTTTGTATTTTTGCAGCAGATTTATCGAAAAAAGCTATGAGTACCCAAACGATGCAACAGAAAATAGCCGACTACTTCAAGACCCAACCAGTTCTGA
>JAILBW010000089.1 GCA_024680695.1 Bacteroidaceae bacterium | reverse complement strand
TAGGCACTCTCCCGAATTGGGAGGGTGCCCTTGTCTTCCTCGTCCACATGCTGTTGGATAGCCTTTGAAGTATTGCTATACCCCAGAGCCGTAGCCAAGTTTCCGGTGGCAAAGCGGGCACCGATTTTGCATTTTGCATTTTGCATTTGGAAAATTTAAAAAAAGGTGGGACAATATATAAATATTATAAAATAATAGGATAAATGTTTATATATATATTATAGGGTTTCACCAGCACACCATATTTTTTCTAAATGCAAAATGCAAAATGCAAAATCCGTGGCGAGCATTATTTATGTAATACGCTACTATTCAGTGTGTTCCGTATAATTCGCAGCAAGCCAGCACTGCGCTGGAAAGAGCCTGAAAGGGTTGTTTTGCCCCGTTTTAGCCGGAAAAAAGCCTTTCGAAGAGGACGAAAAACGCGCCAAAAAGAGGGAGAACACACCATTTCTGCTACGAAAAGGGACTTTCTGAGGGGAAAAAGGCAGGGTTCGCCGTTTGCCGTTTTTGAAACAAAAATGCCGTTTTTTGAAGTATCACCACCGACTTTTTCCAAAAAAGAGAGTGAAAAGACCGAAAAGGCCCCACTAAAGCCATGAATAAAGGGAGGCCCCGAAACGGGGCCCCCTTGAGTTTCGGAATTAGTCCCGAAGGGACGGCAGACCACAGGCAGGGGCGCGGCCCCTGCACAACGGCGAGACACAATAATTAGTGCCGAAAGCACGACAGAGAAACAAAAAAACAGGCAAGACTTGTATCAAAACGGGACTTGCAGAATCAAGACGGCAGTTTCAGTTTCAAAACGGGACTTTACAGTATCAAAAAATGGCATTTTCAGTTTCAGAAACGCCACTTCGCTATATCAAAAACGGGAGTCTCAGTTACGAAAAAGTCACTTCGCTGTATCAAAAATGGCAGGTTCAGTTTCAAATGCGACCTTGCGATATCAAAAAATGACATTTTTAGCAGCAGGCAGGAATCAATGCGGCAGCAAGCAGGAGCCTCTGCGACAGCAAGCAGGAGACATTGCGGCAGCAAGCAGGAGCCTCTGCGGCAGCAAGCAGGAGGCATCGCGACAGCAAGCAGAGACCATAATCTGCTGTTACCACGGATTTTGCATTTTGCATTTTGCATTTAACCTTCGGTTGAGCCTGCTCACACTCGGGAAAGTCGAAGCAAGCTTCACTTTCCTCTCGCTTAATCGCAGCCTTGACTATCGTCGAGCCTGCTTCCACTCGGGAAAATCGAAGCGAGCTTCACTATCCTCTCGCTTACTCGCAGCCGTCGCATTTAGGGTAATCGGCGATTATTTACATAGTGAGCGGCAGTTGATTGAGTTAAATTTAGTTAAAACGGAAGGGATAACTGTTTATTTCGGCTAAAAGTAATACCTTTGTAAAGAAAAAAAGCCATTTGGCATAGTCGCCGAGAAACAACGTATCGGCCTGTGCCCCTTGCTCCTTCACACAAACACCCCGAACATGAAAAAGAGTTTGTTTTCACTAATGCTTCTCTTTGCCCTTTGTGGCTGCAAGGAGAACATCGACACGTCGGCCCGCTACGTATTTGTCACCCGCACGATTGCCAGCTATCTCGAGGACCATCCGCAGTTCAGCGAATACGTACGTCTGATGAAAGAACAAAAGATCAGCGACCTGAGCCAATCGACTGTCTACCAGCTGATGACGGCATACGGCTACTACACCTGCTTCGCGCCGACCAACGACGCCATCCAACTCTATCTGGACTCGCTCGTCATCAAGGGCATCATTCCCGAAGCCAACTGGGAGGCATTCCCCGACGAGAGAAGCCGCGACAGCGTACGCGAAGTGGTGGTCTTCAACAGCATACTGGACGGCACAAAGCCCATGAAGAAATACACCACGGCAGAGTTCCCGAGAACCAACGAGGAATTTGCCATCAACACGATGGCCGACAGAAAGATCAGCGTGACCTACGACCCGAAGGATGTGGATGCATGCATGATTGACGGTACCTGCCCCGTATCGAAGACCAACCGCGACATAAACACCCTCAACGGATACATCCACGAGGTGGGCTATGTCATCAACCCCAGCAACGAGACGATGGGCAGCACACTGCACAAGTTCTCGACAGACTTCGCCTGCAACCTCAGCGTCATGGCACGCATGGTGGCTGCCTGCGGCCTGCTGGACTCGCTCACCCGAGTGAAGGACGAGCACTACGAAACGCTGTATCGTATCGGCGCCTTCCCTAAGTTCCATTGGAACCTGCTGAACGTGGACGTCGAGGCTCCCGAGCACCGCAAGTATGGCTTCACACTCTTTGCCGAGAGGGACGAATTCTGGGAGAACGAGCTGGGCAAGGATCGCAGGGAGATAACCATGAGCGACATCATGGAATGGGTGGACGAGAAGAAATACTACCCCGAGGCCGTGAAGGACGAGAACTACACCAGCGAGGACAACCTGCTCAACCAGTTTGTCACCTACCACCTGCTGCCCGAACGCATTCCCGTGGACAAGCTGGCCCTCCACTACAACGAAAAGGGCTACAACTACCGGACCGTGATGTCCACACCCACCGTACCCGTATGGGCCCACTACGTCACGATGGGCAAGCGACGCCTGCTGCGCATCTGGGAGAGCCGCGAGAGCAACGGCCCATACCTGAACCGCTTCCCGACACTCCGAAACGGCCGGCGCGAGAACTACCACGAAAAGGAATGCCTGCCCAAGGACCAGGGCATCCGCATCGAGACGGGCGAGGAATCGGGAATCGTCAAACTCATCAACGGCATCATCTATCCCATCGGCGAACCCATCGCCTACACCGACAATGTGCGCGACAACCTCGCAAAGACGCGCATCCGATACGATGCCTTCGAGATGCAGCCCGAAGCCATGAACAACGACATGCGCATCATGAGCTACTTCATGCGCTACTACTTCTCCAGCGACCCCGACAAGCAGTACTTCGACAACCTCACCGTAAACACCAAGGAAACGAACTTCATGCTGCTGAACGGACGCGACCAGGGCTGGCCAAACTATCAGGCCGACGAGGTGCTGGCCGAGGGACTCTACGACATTACCATCACCCTGCCGCCAGTGCCCAGATACGGCATCTACGAGATACGAATGGGCGTATCGACCGTAAGCGGGACGCGCGGCATCTGCCAGATATATTGGGGCTCAGAGAAGGATCGGCTGAAGCCGCAGGGCATCCCCGTCAATATGCAGCTGGGAGGTCAGGACGCTTTGCTGGGCTGGGAACAGGACTCGGACGACGACGACTACAACGCCGAGGTGGACAAGAAGATGCGCAACAACGGATTCATGAAGGGGCCCGAATACATCGTGGCAAATGCCGGCGGCACAGAGACCAACCGCCGCAGCGCCACCTCGACCCGTCGCATCATCGTGCGGGAAGCCATGTCGCCCGACCTGACGTACTATCTACGCTTCAAGACGGTGCAGGACTACCTTGAGAAGCAGCTCTTTGTCGATTACCTCGAGTTCTGCCCCAAGGAGGTCTATGACAATCCCGAAACGCCCGAGGACATTTGGTGAGAAGGGGGGGCTGAAGCCTTTCAGCGAAGGACACTTCGTCCCACTGCCCTGCGGATCTCGAAGAGATACATGAAGCAGGAAAGGAGGAAATAGATGCCTGCAAGCCTCCAGAGCATCATGAGTTCCTGACGGCAGTCGCCCAACGATGCGCCCATTCCCTGGATGCGGACGTAGGCATTTGCCCCCCAAGTGGAAGGGAAGACACTGCCGACGACTTTCCACAGCGGGGGAACCGAAGCTCCCGGCCAGCTCACTCCGGTGAGGAACAACAGCGGGACCGACATGAAGACAAAGAGCAGGATGCAGTCCTCGCGACGAAAGATAAAGCTGGACCAGAAGATGGCCATATAGGTGCATGCCAGCAGATAGGGGACGAAGAACCCCAGCAGGTCGAGGAAATGACCCTGCTGCGGCAGGCCGAACCAGCGAGTCACACAGACGGCCATGTAGAATCCCATCAGCATGAAGATCAGGAAGTGGACAAGCCCCTTGCCAAGCACAACGGCAAGGGTGTTCTTGTAGTGACGGGTGGGAGGAATCACTAGGCCTCTGAACCGTTCGCGCGAGCGGCCCATTGACATGCCGACACCAAGGCAGAGCGCCTGTTGCAGTATCAGCATCAGTACGGGGGGGATGAGGAAGGCTGCAAATCCGCCTGCCGGGTTGTACATCTTCACCTCCTCGAAACGAATAGGCCACCGTGCCAGCTGTTCCTCGCGGGCGGTGGTGTGCTGCTGATGTTCCCGCACCTTGATATTCCGGTTCAGTTCCTGCGCCACATTGATGACGGCCAGATACTCCACTTTGTAGTAAAGCATCGAGGTGAGGTCGCTGTAGAGCCCCACCACCGTCTGCTCTCCGCGCCACAGCTGCATGTCGAACTCGCGGGGAATGCGCAGGATGCCAAAGACTTGGCGGCGGCGCATCAGTTCCTGTGCCTCGTCCATGTTGATGCAATGTGCGGCAACGCCCACCTCGGGCGTAGCATCGACACGGCGGATGAGGTCGCGGCTGCGGGCTGTCATGCAGTCATCGACGACACAGATGGGCAGTTCGCGCTGGGTCTCGGTGTTGTATATCATCGCATAGAGCAGCGGATAGGCCAGCGGAAGGAGGATGACAAAGATCAAGATGCCTTCGTCCTTGACAAGTTCGCAAAACTCGTCCCACCAGACATGCAATATGGGAAAACTGGGTCGTATCATGCTTTATATTCTTTATAGAGGAATGCATTCCTCAGCCGGAAGGAGAAGAGCTGTGGCAGCAGAAATATAGCTACGAGCGCAGCCACATTCGTCCAGACATAGCTGATGTGGTAGCCGTTCAGGCACTGATTGACGTAGATGAGGAAATAGTGATGGAGGGGAAAGATGTTCGAAAGCCATTGGAAGGGGGCATCCATTGCCGAGACTGGGAATGAAAAGCCAGCCAGCGAAAACTGCATCACACCGAGCAACGAGCAGGCTGACATGGCCATTCGCATCTGACCGGGGAAAGCCTCGAACATCAGCAGGCCGAAGCCTTGCGAGGAAAGTACGGCAAGGAACCCCCACAGCATCATCCGCGGGATTCCGCATTGGCAGGGGAACTGCAGGTAGCTGTAGAAGACGAGGTCGATGAGCCAGAAGATGAGGGTGTAGAGCAGCGTCTGCGGCAACAACTTGCCCAAGACGATGGCGGAAATATTGCCGCGTCCGATTCTGTACAGATGTTTCTGACGACCACGCTTCCATTCGATGCCGAGCGAGTAGCTGGTGGTGAGCATAACAACCAGCATCAACAGGCCAGGCACGATGAGGTTCGAGAGGACGACCGAGTAGTTCAGATACGGATTGCCCAACGGATGGCTCTCGACGACGATGGGCTGCAACGTACCCATAATCTGGTCGTCGCGAAAGCCCTGGGCACGCATGGTGGCCCGCGTCATGGCCAGCCCTGCCATCTCGCTCATTTTGCGCATATCCTTCATCAGCAGCGAGGCCGCTACGTAATACGTATCGTTAGTATAGAACGAGATGACGGGCTGCCGCTGCGTCAGTGCGGCCTCGGTTGTCCCCTTCGGAATTCGGAAGATGCCATATATCTCGCCGCGCTGCATGGCCTGCCGCGCCTCGGTGAAACTCTTCGTCTGCATGACGAAGTGGGTTTCCTCCATTGTGCCGAGGATGCGGGTCAGTTGGCGAGTGACATGCGTATCGTCCTCATCGACAAGTGCTGCAGGCAGTTTCGTCGGCAACCCGGCCTGCATCAAGCTCGTGAACAGCCACAGGAAGCCCAGCGGTGCCAAGAACATGATAACGAGGAAAATGGGTCGGCGCCCGAAAGCCCTCAGTTCTCGCCTCGATATTATCCATATTGATTTCAGCATGATTTCGATCCGACTCTGCTTTAAACTTTAATCATTGACCATTGACCATTTTTTTTCATTGACCATTGACCATTGACCATTTTTTTTCATTGACCATTGAACATTGAACATTAGCGCTAAACGCGAACCGTCTTTCGCTCGGCTATGCCGCTTGCTACCGGCTTCGGCGTGAGCTCAGTCGAACGGCTTCGGCGTGAGCTCAGTCGAACGGCTTCGGCGTGAGCTCAGTCGAACGCAGGGACGCAAGAACCTATAACCTTCAACCTTCAACCTTAAACCTTCAACCTTCAACCTTTACTTGATAATCACCGTCATTCCGGCAAGCACATCTTTGATGTCCGCTTGGTTCACGGGATAGGCTGTAACCTCAAAGGTCTTCAGGTCGTACTGGTCCAGCGCTTTTGTGGCCTTCCATGTCGCATAGCTTCCCATCACGTTGATGCTGGCGATGCGCACCTTCAGCGAACGGTCAACAGCAGGGACATATACTTCCAGTTCCGTACCGACAGTCATTCCGGGCAGGTAGTCCTCGCGGACATTGAAGATGAAGCGAACATCGTCCGTGCGGGCAATGTTCATGATTGGTGCACCCTGTCCTACGAGTTCTCCCACTTTGGGGAAGATTTCGGTGACCGTACCGTCGGCAGTTGCCAGCAGCACCGTCTCCCGCTGGTATCCCTCCACCTCGGTGACAGCCCCCTGAGCCCGGGCCACTTGAGCGGCAGCTGCAGCCTTGTCTTCGCGTCGGGCTCCCTCGCGGGCCATCTCATACTGGCTATGAGCAGCCTTTTCGGTAGCCTGCATGGCCTTCAGCTGTGCCTCGGCTTCGTCGCGTTTCTGTGCGGGAATCACTCCCTCGTCGAAGAGGCGGCTCACGCGGCTGTAGGTCTTCTCTGCCACTTCCAGTCCGGCCTGTGCCTTCTGCCACAGTTCGTAAGCGCCCTGAATTTCCTGTTGCCGAGCGCCATTCAATGCTTTCTGCTCGATGGCTTTTGCCGCAGCCTCGGCGGCGGTGGCCTGCATCATCTTGGCCTCCACCTCAGGCGAATCCATGATGACGAGTGTATCGCCAGCCTGAACCTTGTCGCCAGTCCTCACCCGCAACTCCTTCACGCGGCTGGGCACTTTACTGCTGATGCGGTAGTCACTGGTCTCGGCCTGTCCCTGCAACACCTCTTTCGGTTTCGGCAGGAAGATGCCGACAAGGATTACCAATACCATCACGCCAACCAAGACGAGGGCGATGATGAGCAAGTTGTTCAATTTTGTTCTCTTTGCCATAGTATTTTGTGCTTCGTTTGTGCTTTGTCCTATTTCAATGTTCCCATAGCGCGTTGCATATAGAGATGTGCCAGACGGGTGTCTATCTCTGCATCCACCAGAGTAGAGTGGGCAGCAAGCCAGGCCGTCTGTGCCTGCAGTACGTTCGAGACGGGAATGACGCCTTCCCGCATGCCGAGATTCGCCACACGAAGGTTCTCGTCGGCTTGTTCCTGGGAGCGCATGGCTGTGGACAGACGCTCTCGGGCTTCCTGTAACTTCTGCTGGTTCTGGTTTACCTGCAGGGTGATCTTCTCGCGCACTTCCTCGGCATGACTCTCAGCCATCGCTGCTTCGGCCTTGGCTTGGCGCACCTTGTAAAGACGGTCGCCCCAAGTGAGGATGGGCACCTTCAGCATCACTCCGGCAGTCCACATTCCGCCAAACTTCTTCTCGAAGCCGTTATAGACATTCGGATTCGAGACGAGATAGCCGGCGGTGAGGGCCAGATTGGGCATGTATTCCGAACGCGACACCTTCACCTGCTGACGTTTAACCTCGGCGGCGATGTCCAGTGCATGCAGTTCGGCACGCTGGTTCATGGCTGTCTCCACGGCTTCGTCGGCACTCGTAGTAGCAAGCATCCCCGCATCGGCATTGCCCGAAGTGATGTCGAGACTCTCGTCGGCCAATGCAAACTTGCTGTCGAGAGGCAGTCCGCAGATTTGTGCCAGAGCCATTCGTGAAAGTGCAAGGCCGTTGTCCACCTGAATCATGGCCACTTCGGCTTCGTTCAGTTTCACCTTCACGCTGAGCCCGTCGGCCTTCGTGGCCATTCCTTCGGCAATAATCTTCTCGACATCCGAGTCCAGTTTCTTCATCGTAGCGAGGAAACTCTCGGCAAGCTGCTTCTTGCCCTGCAGGGCCACGATGCGCCAGTAGGCTTCATCGACGCTTACCAGCAGGTCCTGTTCCTCGATATCATGCTGAACACCTGCAGCCTCTTCGGCCAGTCGCGTAATTTGGTCGTAGGCACGGATCTTTCCGCCCATGTACAGCGGCTGGGTGAGCATCACGGCTGCCCCGGTCATGTTTCGAGTATCAGTGCGGAAGGCATCGACGATGTTTTGTCCTGCGGCATCGACCATCGAAGCCATGCTTGCCAGCATGCCATTGAACGCGGTGGAGGCCTGTTGCAAATAGGGTGCGGCCATCTGCTGCATCAGCGACGGGTTGGCAAGCATCTGTGCCAATTGGGGGTTCTGTGCCAGGACAGCCTGCACTTGAGGGTCCTGCATCAGCGCCTGGAACTCGGGCGAAGTGGGCAGGGCGGCCAGCCGTTGTTGGAAGTCGGCTGCACCCTGTTGTATTCCTTGTCCGACAGAGCCTGCCAGGTTCGACCCCATGTGCGAGAGGCCTTCCTTCTGGTCGTCGTTGAGGAGGGATACTTCGCGGGAGGTACGTTGATAAGTGCCCACAGCCGTAACTTTCGGCATGTAATTCGTCAGCGCCGACTTGCGTTGCCAATGGGCGGCCTCCTCCTTGAGGGAACTCATGTGCAGTGCCTTGTTGTTTCGGATGGCCAAAGCGCGACAGCTGTCCAGAGTGAGTGCCTGACCTGCAGCGTCCGCCACCCCGACGAACAGTAGCACTGAGCATAAAAAAACGAATTGTTTCATTTGTAGCCTTGTGTCTCGTTAGTTTTTTCGCTGCAAAGGTAGTCTGTTTCTACGACATGGCCATAAGGAGTTTCCCTCTTTTATTGTTCTATTTGTAGGCTTGCTTTGCCTTTACATGCAATTTTCCTTTCTCTTTCGCGCGCGCATTTGAATAAAAATATGTATTTTTGCAGCATGAAGTCTTACGAAGCACCCTTTGAGCGCATTTCACTCACCCGTCTGGTGGATAGCATCACGGCCAACCACATGATGCTCTCCTTCACCGACACCTGCGGCCTGTTTCTCTGCCATCGCGGTCAGGCTGAGCTACACATCAACAATCAGCGTGTACATATTCAGGCCGGCGATGCCTTTGTCTATCTCCCTACGATGTATGTCCACATCGTGGGACACAGCGACGACATCGAGGGTACGATCTACAAATCGACACTCTCTTTCGTACTCCCATTGGTGGAGACCAATTTCCACATTCACAACATCATCGAGCTCACCGAGCGTCCATACGTCTCGCTCACGGCACTCCAGATGGACCACCTCGACCAGCTCATCGCCGTGCTCGACAGCCAGATGGCACTTCTCGACAGTCTCCCGCGCAACGGCGAGGTGGGCACCATTCTGCAACGCGAGATCAGCCTTTTGGGCGAGGCTGTCATTCAGGAAGTACTCTTCTGCTACTTCTCAAACCGCAACTTCACCCCTGCAGTACAGGACAACAAGGACCACATCACCCATGCCTTCATGGCCGCGTTGCTGGAGCACTACAAACAGGAGCGTCAAGTGACCGATTATGCCGACCGTCTTTGCATCACACCGCGCTATCTCTCGGCCGTCGTCAAGGAACGCACAGGGCGAACGGCGCAGCAGTGGATCATCGACTTCGTCATCAACAGCATCAAGCAGTCGCTGCTCTACACACAAAAGAGCATCAAGGAGATTGCCTTGGAGTATAACTTTCCGACGCAGAGTTTCTTCGGAAAGTATTTCAAACTCTACACAAACATGTCGCCCAAGGAGTTTCGTCGTCAGACGCGGCTCGAATAGATTTACGCAGAGAGTGGCGCACCTCCACGGCTACTGGAAGGCCTCCACCTCGGCGCAATACTGTCCGTAGATGTAGTGGACGAGCAACTTACCCCGATGGCCCTGTTCCGTAAGGCGCTGTGCCACATGGCCCATCGTCATCCGCCAGTTTATCTCGATACAGGGACAGATGCCCTCCTGCGCCAGCATCATATCCACACCCATCTCGCCGCGATAGGCATAGTTCCTTAGGCGCTCTTCCCACCATCGGCGCACATCGATCAGTATCGACGGGGCGATGTACTGCATCAGCCATTGCAGTTTCTCGCCCTCCGGCGCCAGCCAGTTGCCGGTATATCCGCCAGTCTCGTTGGTGTGGAACAATGACAAGCCGCGATACTCCACGCCTCCTCGCCCATCAAGCCGGAAGAGCAGGGCAAAGTCGGCCATCTTCGTCAGCCGTCGTTCCACGACCACCGTCCCCTGCTGCTTTAGGACATGGGCGCACCAAGCTCGGACGTTCGGCGCATCACCTGCCATCAGTCCTTTTCCACTGCTGCTCCAAGGCGATTTCAGCAGACTATCCTCTATCGGCAACCGCGGGTCGGAAAATATCTCGTCCATCGAGCGGCACAGTCGGCTCTCACCGCACAGGTAAGTGCCAGCCAGTCCGTCGGCATGCATCGCCTGCAGCACCTCCACCGCCGTCTGCCGGTGCGACAGTTGGCGCAGTCGTTCCATCTCCTGCTCGTCGGGCAGGAACTCGTCCGTCACACCGGCACGCTTCAGTTGATGGATGAGGGCCGGGCTCCATCCCCAGGGACAGATTTCGTCACCCTGCTGAAGGTGAAGCCGTTCGTCGCCATCCCACACAATGTCGCCATCCTCGGCCCACCACTTCGGCAGCCACGACAAGTCCCGCCGCATCTGCTGGATGGTGGCCGGGGGCGTATAGCCGGGAGTGCCGTCGGCCAGCGCCATATCGTTCTCTGGATTGAATATATGCACTTTCATCACTGTTCTCACTCCTTCGGAGGCACCTTGGACGGGATGGAATCGGGAAGCACCGTCACCTCCACCTTGCAGATGCCGGCACGCAGGAAACCCAGTTCCTTCGCAGCGGCACGGCTGAGGTCGATAAGGAATCGCGGGGTGAAAGGGCCTCGATCGGTGACGCGCACGACAACCTCCTTGTTGTTTCGAATACTGCGCACTCGGAGCAACGTGCCGAAGGGAAGTGTGCGATGGGCGCATGTCAGGCTGTCGCGATGATACAACTCACCACTGCTCGTTCGCCGGCCATGCAACTTGTCCGAATAATACGAGGCCACGCCCTGCAATGTCTGCTGCGCTTTCGGCATCAA
>JAILBW010000208.1 GCA_024680695.1 Bacteroidaceae bacterium | reverse complement strand
CTTTTTTCTTTGCTTATAGTACTGCTTTCCATGCAGGCTAAGGCACAGGACATTCCCAATGGGAATTTCACGAGTTGGGAGAACCGCAGCATTCCGACAGCATTTGGAGGCGGCACTTACGCCAGGCCAACCGACGGATGGGACTGCTTGAACTCACTCGCCCCTGGCTCTTGTGAAAAGGTGGAGGGACGCACGGCAGGTTCTACGGCTGCCCTGCTCACAACCAAAAAGTTCACGGTGAATATGGGAGACGGCGACCGAACCATGTACACTTCCATACTCATGTTGGGCGACTTCCTGTCCGCTTTCACCGAGGGATCGCCTACACATGGAATCTCCTTTACGGGGCAGCCCACGAAGTTTTCCTTCTGGTACAAGTACAAGCCTGTCAGCGGCGACAAAGGCCGCGTTTATATCAACCTCTGGCAAGGCGACTTCAAAAACCACACTGCAAGATGGAGGACAACGGCATCCTTTACGGAGACCGTCAGCGAATGGACCAAGGTGGAGATAGATCTTACTAAAGCCGACGATCACGGTCAAATGCTGAACTTTACTCCTACCAGCCTCTATATTGAGATAACCTCGAGCCTTACTGGCATGAGCAATTACACGCACGACGACGATCTCAGCAATGTGACAGAGGAAGGCTCGCAACTCTACATCACCGACCTGGCGTTTAACTATGCATCGACAGAAAATGTTTATACTGTCTGTGGATCTTCAGCGATATTCGGTTCCGGTCCGGAAGGATGGGGATGGGACACGAATGACAACAGCAATGATATGTCCCCCATTGGCAATAACAACTTCCAACTCGTAAAAAGTAATGTAGCCTTGGAAGCAGGAATGACTTATGAATTCAAGGTAGTGCAAAACCACAGTTGGGATGTGAACTGGGGCGTTGGCGGACAGGACGGGAAGAACTTCACCTTTACTGTGCCCACAAGCGGCAACTACAATGTGATCTTCACCTTCAACTTGGAAAGCGGTATTTGCACAGCCGAGGCTGTCAGTACATCAACCCCCGACCCGCTTTCGCAGGTACCTAACGGTAACTTTTCCGAGTGGGAAGAACGCAGCCTGCCAACAGAGATGGGCGGTGGAAGCTACACATCTCCATCAGGCTACTGGGACACATTCAATATACTGACTCCTGGCTGCGTGACAAAAGCTGAAGGCCGTACCACCGGCTCTACGGCGGCTCTGCTTGAGTCGAAGACTATCGATATGTCGGTGGCAGGAAAGCCGGGTGAAGTTGTCACCACGTCACTGCTGGTCACCGACCGCTTCCTGTCGAAGATGAGCGGCGGAGAATATGAGCAAGGAGTGCCTTGCAGCAGCATACCTGCACGCTATCTTACCTTCTGGTACAAATACCAACCCATGGGCGATGACGTGGCACAGGTGTTCATCCAGTTCAACGAAGACCTAGTGATAAAGCCGAATGTGACTCGCACCGTGAAATTCCGTAAGCAAATCACCGAAGCCGCGGCAGACTGGACCTTCGGCTGCATCGACCTGTCTAAGAGCGAAAATGGCGTCGACCCTTCTAATTTAGGCTGGGGCATCAAAGCCTTCTATCTCGACATCACCTCGAGTACCAGCGGTATGAGTTCCAGTACTGATGGCAATGGTGCATCAGCACCAGGCTCAAAACTGTGGATTACCGAACTGCAGTTTACCAACGAGGTGACCGCCATCAATAATGTACTGTCCGACTCAACAAATGCTTCGTCACCCATCTATAACCTCAGCGGTCAGCGTGTAGCTGACGGTTACAAGGGCATAGTCATACAGAATGGCAAGAAGTTTACCGTAAAGTAAGTTGTCATAGACCACATCCTGCATCGCCCCGCCCGCTCATCCTTAAACCTCGATTCAGCATTGAAACGAGTTGGTTGCCAACAAGGCGACTACGCCTCAAGGGTGCAACGACCTCGAACAGCGGTCAGGCGCCCCCTTCGGGGGGGGCGGAGGCGACGATCATGGCGACATGGATTGATGCGCTGAGAGCATAGTCTAAAACATATCGGAGGTTGCAGACTTGGGCTGCAGCCTCCGAGAATCTTGACTTTGTTATAAATGTGTTGAAAGAGTATATCAGACAAGAAAACACTCAGTCAAACAACATATCATACAAGCCAAGAGTCCTAACTTATCATTCCGATATTGGGAAATACCAAACGGAAGTGATAAAGGCTAAAAGGAAATTTGAAACCTTGCACTGGGCTGCATCAATAACAAGGGATGCAGAAAAGAAAGCATTGTATCAAGACTGCATTAACAAACTGAATTTTGTTTATACGCACATTTCAAGAAAATAGCAAGAATCCTTCAAAGTCTGTTCGTAAAATACAATGGATAGAAAACTAAGGTGCGAAATAGCACAAGTATTTGCGAGGGAGTCCGTGCGCTATCATTATGAGGTAATGAACGAGGTTTGGCTGACAGGCAACAAGTTGGCAGAGCAGATTCAGTTTTTTAGCAAAGATTGATTAAAGAGATATGGCTACCTGCTTCCTAGAGAGCGTATGGTGATGATTGACGAAAATGGCGTGGAGCATAAGTCAAGTTGGTGCTATCCTCTGCACAAAATACAGCGCATGGTGCATGAGGGACAAATATGAAGAACGGACTTTCGGGCTTTTGGTCGGAAAAAAGGCGGCGGGGAACATGAAATCCCGATGCTAAAATTTGGCCATCTCGCATCTTTTGGCGAACTTTGCGTCTCAAAAGTCCAAATATTTCGAAGAACGTGGAAAAACTGCTCGACGAGAAACAACTGGCCCAGTTCCTGCAAATGGTTGACGAGGCGGAACACATCGTCATCTGTGCGCACGTCAATCCCGACGGCGATGCCATCGGCTCGTCGCTGGCCCTGAAGCATTGGCTGGTGCGGCGCGGAAAGGATGCCCAGGTGGTGGTACCCAACATCTTCCCCGACTTTCTGCAGTGGATGCCTGATGCACAGAGCATTCATGTCTATTTCAATCACGAAGAGAAGGTGCGCCCCGTACTGCAGGCGGCCGACCTCTTTATCATAGCCGACATGAACGAGCCGGGCCGCCTGCGCGAAATGGAGGCCGACTTCCTGGCGCTCGACGTGCCCCGCATCATGATTGACCACCACCTGAATCCCAGCGACTTCTGTCAGCTCATCATCTCGCATCCCGAGATGTGTGCCACCTGCGAGGTGCTGTGCCACCTGATGTGGCAGTTGGGCGAGGCCGAACGGCTCACTCTCGAGGAGGCCACCTGCCTCTACACCGGCATGATGTGCGATACGGGTGCCTTCACCTATGCCTCGGGTCGCGCCGTCATCTACGAATGCATCAGCATGCTGCTGTCGCGGGGCATCGACAAGGACCGCATCTATCGCAGGGTGTTCTACACCGCCTCGCTGGCTCGCCTCCGCCTGCAGGGCTATATGCTCTACGTCAAACTGCGCGTCATCCGCGAGCGGCATACAAGCATCATGACGCTGAACAGCGAGGAGCGAAAGCGTTTCAAGATAAAGAATGGCGATACAGAAGGCCTGGTCAACATGCCGTTGGTGATACACAAAATGCGGCTGAGCATCTTCCTCACCGAGGATACCGAGCAGCCGGGGCTCGTCAAGGTGAGCCTGCGCTCGGTGGACAACTTCCCCTGCAACAAGATGGCCGCAGAGTTCTTCGAGGGCGGAGGTCACCTGAACGCCAGCGGAGGGCGAGTACACGGCACGATGGAGGATGCCTTGCGGGTGGTTGACCGCGCCATCGAGGCCTATGCCAAATGGCTCTCCTGAGAGGGTGGGGTAGTGCTTCGGTAGGCATCGCGGAATACTACAGCAAGCGGACGCAAATGCGACAGCAAGCAAGAGCGGATGCGACAGCAAGCAGAAGCAGATGCGACAGCAAGCACTTTCCGACGCTTCGGCCGACGAAGGATTCTGCAATTAGAATTGTGAATTATGAGTCAAAATCGTACCTTTGACCTTCGGCCGAAAGTACTTTCACTCGGAAATGAAAAGAAAAATATTTTTTCTTTTGCATTTCGCTCGCTTATTTGTACCTTTGCAGGCGACAAATTGAAAAACGACACAGAAGATGAAGAAATCCACCCTATATGGCATCGTAGCGCTGGTGCTCTGCGCGACAGCATTCGGTGCGTGCAACGATGACGAAACCTACGCCGAGAAGAAGGAAAAGGAACGCAAGGCCATCAACTCGTTCCTGCAGCGTGACGTAACCATCGTCGGTCCCGAGGGAGATACGCTTTGCCATGTGGGGCGCATCCATCCCATCAGCGAAAAGCAGTTCCGCTCACAGGACTCGACGACCAATCTGGAGAACAACGAATACGTCCTGTTCCGCAATACCGGCATCTACATGCAGATCGTTCGTCGGGGAGCAGGTCGGAAAATGAAGAGCGGCGAGTCGAAGCAGATCGTCTGCCAATTCCTGGAATACAATATTTTGGGCGACAGCCTGCAGCTGAACAGCCAAGTGATTTATTGGGCCGCCAATCCCGAAATCCTCGACGTAACGAACACCTCCGGCACCTATACCGCCACGTTCAATACCAGCATATTTGGCGGCGGCGCCATGTATCAGACCTATGGCAACACCAGCGTGCCCAGCGGATGGCTCACCCCGCTCAACTACATTAATGTGGGACAGCAGATGTCGAGCGACGAAGGGATTGCCAAGGTGCGGCTCATCGTGCCCCACTCCGAGGGACACAGCAACGCCACCACCAGCGTCTATCCCTGTTTCTACGAAATCACCTATCAGGAAACCTCTCGTCATTAGTGGCCGGCATATATATTCATGTGCCTTTCTGCAAGTCGCGGTGCGCCTATTGCGACTTCTTCTCCACCACCTCCGGCGAGGCGTGGATGAGGCGCTATGCCGATGCACTTGTCCGTGAGATGGCTGCACGGCGAGCCGAGTGGACCTTGCCCAAGGTCGATACCCTCTATCTGGGCGGCGGGACTCCCAGCTGCCTGCCGGCCGAACTGGTGCTGCAGATACTTCGCTCCGCCGCCGCACTCTATCCCCTGTCCGACAACGCGGAGGTGACCATCGAGGCAAACCCCGACGATGTCACCGACGATTGGCTTCGGGCACTCGGAGCTGCGCCGATAAATCGAATCAGCATGGGAGTGCAGACGTTCGACGATGCCCTGCTGGCTCTCATCCACCGCCGTCACAGTAGCCGCCAGGCTGTCAGCGCTGTGGATGCCTGTCGGGAACGCGGGCTGCACAACATCAGCCTCGACCTGATCTACGGCCTTCCGGACCAGACACTTGCAATGTGGGAAAGCGATGTCCGGAAGGCGCTCTCGATGCCGATAGCCCATCTGAGTGCCTACGCCCTCACCTACGAAGAAGGCACTCCTCTCGCGCGCATGCGCGATAATAATAAGGTAGCCGAGGCCGACGAGGAACTCATGAGCGAGATGTATCAGCGCCTTTGCACAATGGCCGCCGAGGCCGGGATGCAGCACTATGAGATATCGAACTTCGCCCTCCCCGGATGTCAGTCGCGCCACAACAGCAGCTACTGGCAGGGAGAACCCTACCTCGGCTTCGGGCCTGGCGCACATTCCTACGACGGTCACCGCACCCGACGCTGGAACCTGCCCGACTTGGCGCGTTATGTGGCCGAGGCCGAGGTGCCGATGGAATACGAAGTGCTCTCGGACGATGAACTCTACGACGAGTACATCATGACGCGAATGCGCACCCGTCGGGGAGCCGACTTGTCGTCACTCCCAGACAACAGACGCGAATATTGCCTGTCGATGGCGCGCCCTCATTTGGCAAACGGTCGGCTTCGCCGCGAGGGAAACTGCCTCGTACTGACGCAAGAAGGACTTTTTGTCTCGAACGACATCATCAGCGACCTAATGTGCTGACGAAACGTTCCCCGATTTGCCATACAATGCCCCGAACGGAGCCCCTTGATGGCATAAATACACAAAAAAAGCAGTGAACGCTTTGCCATGTCGCAAAAAAGAGATAAATTTATGCCCGCAAAAGTCGAATTACATTAAATTTATAACATAATAGAGATGAAAGTTTATCAAACAAGAGAGATCAAGAACATTGCCCTGCTGGGTAATGATGGTGCTGGCAAGACCACACTGACCGAGACCCTGCTCTACGATGCAGGCATTATCCGTCGCCGCGGACGCGTATCGCAGCATACCACTGTGAGTGACTCTTTCCCCGTGGAGCATGAGTACGGTTACAGCGTATTCTCGACGGTGTTCCATGTAGAGTGGAACGGTAAGAAACTGAACATGATTGACTGTCCGGGCAGCGACGACTTTTCGGGTGCCGCCATTTCGGCCCTGAGCATCACTGATACGGCCGTCATCCTGCTGAAGGCAAGCGCAGGCATCGAAGTGGGCACGCAGAACCACTTCCGCTATGCCGAGAAGCTGAACAAGCCCGTCATCTTCCTTGCCAACCATCTGGACGACGAGAATTGCGACTTCGACTCCCTGCTCGAGCAACTGCGCGAGAGCTATGGCTCGAAGATCGTTCCCGTGCAGTATCCTGTGAAGACCGGGCCCGACTTCAATGCCATCATCGACGTGCTCCTGATGAAGAAGTACACCTATGGACCCGAGGGCGGCGAGCCCACCATCGAGGACATCCCTGCCGACGAGTTGGATAAGGCCACCGAGTTGCATCATGCTCTCATCGAGGCCGCAGCCGAGAACGACGAGGAACTGATGGAGAAATTCTTCGAGAGCGAGACACTGAGCGAGGACGAGATGCGCGTAGGCATCCGCAAGGGTCTGGCCGCTCGCGGCATGTTCCCCGTCTTCTGTACTTGCGCCACCAAGGATATGGGTGTGCGCCGCCTGATGGAGTTCCTGGGCAATGTGGTACCCTTCGTGGACGAGATGCCCGCAGTGCAGAACACCGCAGGACAGGACGTACTTCCCGATCCAGCAGGTCCCACCAGCCTCTTCTTCTTCAAGACCAGCATGGAGCCCCACATCGGTCAGGTGCAGTACTTCAAGGTGATGAGCGGTCGCGTTCATGTGGGCGACGACCTCACAAATGCCGATCGCGGCAGCAAGGAACGTATGGCACAGCTCTTTGTCTGCGCCGGCGGCAACCGCTTCGATGTCGAGGAACTCGTAGCTGGCGACATCGGCTGCGCAGTGAAACTGAAGGACGTGAAGACGGGCAACACCCTGAATGGCAAGGATTGCGACTATCGCTTCAACTTCATTAAGTATCCCAATGCGAAGTACAGCCGCGCCATCCGCGCCGTCAATGAGTCGGAGACCGAGAAGATGATGAACGTCCTGCAGAAGATGCGCGAGGAGGATCCTACGTGGCAGATCGAGCAGAGCAAGGAACTGAAGCAGATTCTCGTGCATGGTCAGGGCGAGTTCCACCTGCGCACTCTGAAGTGGAGAATCGAGAACAACGAGAAGATACAGATTGTCTTCGACGAGCCCAAGGTGCCCTATCGCGAGACCATCACCAAGGCAGCCCGTGCCGACTATCGCCACAAGAAGCAGTCGGGCGGTGCCGGACAGTTCGGTGAGGTGCATCTCATTGTCGAGCCTTACTACGAAGGCATGCCTGATCCCGATGTTTATCGCTTCGGCGGCCAGGAATACCGCATCAATGCCAAGAGCACAGACGTGATCGATCTGGAATGGGGCGGCAAACTGGTGTTCATCAACAGCGTGGTGGGCGGTGCCATCGATGCACGCTTCATGCCCGCTATCCTGAAGGGTGTGATGCAGCGCATGGAGCAGGGACCGTTGACGGGCTGCTATGCTCGCGACGTCCGCGTCATTGTCTATGACGGAAAGATGCATCCGGTGGACTCCAACGAACTTTCGTTCATGCTTGCTGGCCGTCAGGCATTCGCTCAGGCATTTAAGGAGGCAGGTCCGAAGATTCTGGAACCCATCTACGATGTGGAAGTGCTCACCCCGAGCGACAAGATGGGTGACTGTATGTCCGACCTGCAAGGTCGCCGTGCGATGATACAGGGTATGTCCAGCGAGAACGGTTACGAGAAACTTATGGCAAAGGTTCCCCTGAAGGAAATGGCCAGCTACAGCACTTCGCTGAGCAGTCTCACCGGTGCGCGCGCCACCTTCACCATGTCCTTCTCCTCCTACGAGCTCGTACCGGGCGATGTGCAGTCGAAGCTCATTGCCGAGTATCAGGCCACGCAGACCGAGCAGTAACTTCCTTCTTGCCTATTGCGAATGTGGCTCGGAACAATACGAGCCGTTTCGCTGTAGGAAATTACAAAAAGTAGGATAATTGATGTTATGTAATTGCGAATTCAGCAATTATCAATATGGCGCTTTATTAAATAAGTTAAAAACCGATGCGGAAATGCATCGGTTTTTTTGTATCTCTCGTTCCGATGTATTACTTTTGTCGACATGAAACGAAGTGTCATTTGGATCATCTGCCTTATCATTGGCATCTCTTTCCTGGCTTTGCTCTATTTGGAAAGCAGCTATGCGCGAGCCATGATTCGCATGCGGGGAGAGCATTTCGACGAGAGCGTCTTGCGCAGCCTCGACCAAGCGGCGCGCGAGATTGAGCGTAACGAGACTTACAACTACCTCAAGATGGTGCTCGATCGTCGGGACAAGGATGCCCCCTACCGCATCGGGATTGATTCCCTCTCCCATTTCAGGATGCTCTCCGCGCAGGATACGCTCAGTGTGGTACCTGGCCAGCAGTTCAACTATGTGGGTAAGCGTGGTGTGCAGCCCCTCTTTCGACTTACGATGCCGCGCAGCAACCGATTTGCCCAAGTGACGGCCAGCCTGCAGAAACAGGTGCAGAAGGCTTACGACTACGAACGTGACATTCTGAACGAGGTCATCTATGCGGTGATGTATACGGCCAGCGAAAAGAGTTTCAGTGAGCGACTCGACCCTGCAAAGCTCGAGGTGAGCCTTCGCATGGCCCTCGAACAAAATGGTATCACCCTCCCTTTCCACTTCGTTGTGAATACGGCCGACGGACGCGAGGTCTATCGCTGTCAGGAGTTCGACGAGAAAGGCAAGGAACCCAACTATACGCAGCCGCTCTATCGCAGTGATGCTTTGGGACAAATGGGCTACGTCACCATCCACTTCCCCGCTCGAATGCACTATATTCAGGGAGTGGCGCGATACGTGATGCCGGCTATGGTGTTCACCGTTATCCTCTTCATCACCTTTATGGTGACGGTGTATCTCGTGGTGCGGCAAAAGAACGTCTCCGAGATGAAGAACGATTTCATCCACAACATGACCCACGAGTTCAAGACGCCTATCTCCACTATCTCCATCGCAGCACAGATGATGGCCGACAAGTCGTTGGCAAAGAACGAGGAAACCTACGAACGCCTGGGTGGAGTCATCAATGCCGAGACACGACGTCTGCGCTTCCAGGTCGAGAAAGTCCTGCAGATGAGCCTCTTCGATCACGACAACATCGCGTTGAAGTTGAGCGAACTGGATGCCAACGAGGTAATCGACACCGTCGTTCAGACCTTCTCGCTCAAGGTGACGCAGAGTGGAGGTTCCATCGACACCCGACTCGAGGCTGAGGATCCGATGATCCAGGCCGACGAGATGCATTTCACGAACATCATCTTCAATCTGATGGACAATGCTGTGAAGTATCGTCGCCCCGATGTCGAACTCCATCTCGAGGTGGCTACTTGGAATCAGGGCGATACGCTTTGCATCAGCGTTCAGGACAACGGCATCGGCATACAGAAGGACGACCTGAAGCGCATCTTCGATAAGTTCTACCGCGTCCATACCGGCAACCAGCACGACGTGAAGGGCTTTGGCTTGGGCCTCGCCTACGTCAAGAAAATGGTCACCCTCCACCACGGAACCATCCGCGCAACGAGCGACCCTGGACGCGGCACACGATTCACAATTACAATACCAACAATTAACTGACAATCATTATGAACATGACAGAAAACAAGAAGCGCATCCTCCTGTGCGAGGACGAAGAGAGTCTGGGCATGCTCGTGCGCGAGTACCTTCAGGCCAAAGGTTACGATGCCGAACTGTTCCTCGACGGCGAGGCTGGCTACAAGGCCTTTATGCGAGGAAAGTACGATATGTGCCTGCTCGATGTGATGATGCCCAAGATGGACGGCTTTGCGATGGCGCGCGAGATTCGTCTCGTCAACTCCGAGGTGCCCATCATCTTCCTTACGGCCAAGAACCTCAAGGACGACATCCTCGAGGGCTTCAAGCTCGGCGCCGACGACTATCTCACCAAGCCCTTCTCGATGGACGAACTCGTCTATCGCATGGAGGCAATCCTGCGCCGAGTGCGGTCGAAGAACCAGCGCGTCGTGGAGCGCTACCAGCTGGGCCGCTTCACCTTCGACACCCGTTGCCAGACGCTCACCATCGGCGACAAGCAGACAAAGCTCACTACGAAGGAGTGTGAACTGCTCACCATGCTTTGCGCCCATGTCAATGATGTACTCGAGCGCGAACTGGCGCTGAAGACCATCTGGATCGACGACAACTACTTCAACGCCCGCAGTATGGACGTCTATATCACGAAGTTGCGCAAGCACCTCAAGGACGACCCCAGCATCGAGATCAACAACGTCCACGGTAAGGGTTATCGTCTCATCGTGCCGAATCTGATGGAAGACTGATGTAAGCCTTCTGCATCCCCCCAAAGTGGGTCTAAGAACAAGAGCACGCTTTTCCTGTCGGAAAAGCGTGCTCTTAGCTTTGCGAAAGCAGCTCTTAGCTTTACAGAAGCGTGCTCTTACAGTTGTGTCAGCTGGAAGTTGCGCCAGAGCACCTTGATGTCGTTGCCGTCGTGAATCTGGAGCATCAGGCGGCCAGGGGTGCGGCCGATGAGCTCATCCTCGAGGTCGGCCATCGGTTCGCCGTTCAGCCAGGTCTGTACATGGTTGCCCTCGACGCGGAGGCGTAGGGTGTTCCATTCGCCTTCCTTCAGGATTTCCTCCTTCTCGTCGGGCATCTGCATCAGCCATCCGCGGCCGTAGGACTCGTAGATGCCGCCAGTGTCGTTACCCTTGGGCGCCACCTCGCACTGCCATCCGTGCACTTTGTTGAAGCCCTCGATGAACGAGTGGAAGAAGAGTCCGCTGTTGCCGTTGGATGCCTGCTTGAACTCCAGCGTGAGGTCGAAGTCCTTGTAGTACTTGCGTGTGCAGAGGTAGCCGTACTGCTTGTTGTCGCCGTTCTCGGTCACCAGGTTGCCTTCCTCGTCGACGCTCCACTTGCCGTCGCCGAAGGGTTCCCAGCCCGTGAGGTCCTTGCCGTTGAAGAGGCTCTCGGTCTGTCCACCCTTGTGGGGGAGCGGACGAATCTTGATGTTCTTGAATGAGGCGGGGTCGCCGTGGTCCTGCAGGCAGATGACGCCCTCGTCGGCCAGTCCGTATTCGGGTGCATGGGCCCACTTGCCGCTGCCCTTCTTCTCGAACCAGTCGTCGGTCCAAGCCTCAAACTCCAGAATCTTCTCGCCGTTCAGCCAGTGCTCGACGTGGCCATTGTCGAAGACGATGCGCGAGGTGTTCCATTCGCCGACGGGATTGACGTGCATCTTCGAGTAGTCGGGCAGGTGCATAGCGTAGTCCACGCCCAGCTTCTGCCACTCCTCGAGCTTGTTGGGTGTGTTCACCTCTTCCCATCCCTCGTTGTCGATGAGCTGATACTCAGGGCCTGTGACGTAAGGCACTCCGAAGACGGGATTCTCCACTACGTGGTAGAGCATGCCGCTGTTGCCGCCGTGGGTCAGCTTCCAGTCCCAAGTGAGCTCAAAGTCCTTGAACTTACGCTTCGTCACGATGTAGCCCGATGCGTCGGCACCCTCGCCGCTGGCCTGGATGCAGCCGTTCACGGCGGTCCATCCGTTCGACAGCACGGTGTCGTTGTAGTTTCGCCACTCGGAGAGGTCCTGCCCGTTGAAGAGCAGTTCCCATCCCTCACTTTCCTCGGCCTTTGTCAGCACATTGTCCTTGGGCTGGCAGGCGCAGAGCACTCCGCTCATTGCTGCTGTGAGCAGCATCAGGTTTTTCTTTTTCATTGCATTAAGTTTGTTTCAAGTGTTGTTGCATTCTTCTTTCAAGTTGCAAAGTTACGAATAAACGAGAGCAATGCAAAGGAAAAAAGAAACTTTTTTCAAATGCATTGCCGAGAGGCCGTTACTAAGACGAAAGTCAAAGCTCCCGCAAGGGAAAGCGCCGCAAGCGCCGAGCACAATGCGTTATCTATTATTAAGGTACCCTCGCGCGCGCGCACTTAGAGTTTTTTGCGATTTTTGCTGCAGAACCTACACCACGGCATGATAATCTATTGAAATACTGTGCGCTAAGCGGGTGTAGGTTTTGGTGTAGGCAAGGCAAAAGGTGTAGGCAAATGCCTTCAAAATCCCCTATAATAAGAAATGGAACAGCATTTTTTCAGGCTGTCAGTTCCTGTTGAGATCGTTTTTGTGTAGGATACACCGCCGTCGCTACTTTCCGCACTTGGGCAAGAATCTTCAAATACTACAGCAAGTAATGGCCAACGCTTGCGCAAGCAGACGCTCCTGCTTGCTGTCGCACCTTTCCCTACTTGCTGTCGCATCGTCTTCCACTTGCTGTCGCACCTTTCCCTGCTTGCTGTCGCATCGTCTCCTGCTTGCTGTCGCACCTTTCCCTGCTTGCTGTCGCATCGTCTCCTGCTTGCTGTCGCACCTTTCCCTGCTTGCTGTCGCACCTTTCCCTGCTTGCTGTCGCATCGTCTCCTGCTTGCTGTCGCACCTTTCCCTGCTTGCTGTCGCATCGTCTCCTG
>JAILBW010000048.1 GCA_024680695.1 Bacteroidaceae bacterium | reverse complement strand
CCTACATAGTGCCTACATTCGGACTCCCTCCCCATTTATGTATGAAGTATGTAGGCATCATGTAGGCTTTATGTAGGCTTTATGTAGGCTTGCATTCGCCGCAATCCCTTTATACATGCGGGTTCCGAGAAATTATATGTAGGCATGTAGGCTGTTTTGCAATTTTTGAGAGAAATTTTCGTTTTTTGTGCCTTCTCTTCTATGTCAAACACGATGGGTTGATGCGGGAACAAGGCCAGGGCCATCACAAGAAGCAGATTGAGCCCAAATCGGTCTGATGATCGAATTGGGCTCAACAGAGCGAAGTCGGAGGTGCTGGGAAAGATGATTTACAGCGAGATGAAATGGGGGATTGGAATCACCACCCTAATTGACGCAGAACCAACAGACCCGGAACAGAGCGATGGACTCAGTTGTGTACCAGCGTGCCAATCTGCTCACCGTTCAATACGCGACGGAGGTTGCCGTAGATGTCCATGTTGAAGACATAGATGGGTAGGCCGTTCTCCTTGCACATTGTGTGGCGGTGAGGTCCATCACCTTCAGGCCTCGGTTGTAGATCTCGTCGTAGGTGATGTCCTGGAACTTGGTGGCCGTCGGGTCCTTCTCGGGGTCGGCAGTGTAGATGCCGTCCACTCGCGTTCCCTTGAGCATTACGTCGGCCTCAATCTCGATGCCGCGCAGGCTGCTCCCGGTGTCGGTGGTGAAGTAGGGGTTGCCAGTGCCGCCGCTCATGATGACAACCTCGCCATTCTCCATTGCCTCGATGGCCTTCCACTTGGTGTACAGCTCGCCGATGGGCTCCATGCGGATGGCTGTGAGCACTCGAGCCTTCACGCCGGCAGCCGTCAGCGCACTGCTCAGCGCCAGCGAATTGATTACCGTGGCCAGCATGCCCATCTGGTCGCCCTTTACGCGGTCGAAGCCGCGGCCTGCGCCCGACAGTCCGCGGAAGATGTTGCCTCCGCCGATGACAATGCCGATTTGCACACCCATTTCGTGTGCTTCCCTGATTTGCTGGGCATAGTCGGCCAGTCGTTTCTCGTCGATGCCGTAACCCTTCTCGCCCATCAGACTCTCGCCCGAGAGCTTCAGTAGAATTCTTTTGAATCTCATTATTGTAAAAGTTAAATGTTTCCTTTCCTTGCAAGGGACTGAGAGATGTAACTCACTTCCTTGAACGCATACTTCCGCAGGCCTCCCTCCGTATCGCGCAGCAGCAGATGCCCGTCGGGCTCGACGTCCTCGATGGCGGCGCTGAACACACCTCGGGCATCGGCATAGGGATGGAATCCCTCGCGACGATAGAGCCTGCCACAGTATTCGCGGTGCAGTGTCTCGGTGGCTCCGTCCTCCATCTGTGCCATGCGCTGCGCAAAGTGTTCCAACAGTTCGTCAAGCAACGTTTCGCGCCGAAGCGGTCGCCCAACGATCTGAGCCAGCGAAGCAGGATTTGGCGCATCGCTCTCGAAGCGCATCTGGTTGACGTTCAGCCCCAAGCCCAGCGTACTGTCTGTCACCCAGCCGCCTGAGAGGCTGTTCTCGATAAGCATCCCCGCCACCTTGTCGTCGCAGTGGTAGAGGTCGTTCGGCCATTTGATGCTAAAGCCGTCGGCATAGGTCGAAACGGTGTCCGACAAAGCCAATGCCAGCACCTCGGAAAGGCCGAACATTCGACAGGCCTCGAGCGAGACCGGCCGCAGACGAAGGCTCAGCAGCAGGTTCTCCCCTGCCGCACTCTCCCACGAGTTAGTCCCCGCACCGCGACCCGCAAGCTGATAGTCGGTCGTCACCAGCAGCCATCGGTCCTGCGCGTCAAGCTGCAGGCTCCGAGCGTAGCTGTTCGTGCTGTCCGTCGCATCGAGCGACAAGTGCTCCAGCGTCACTTCGCGCGCCCCGCATTGCAGGCAATTATAGGTGACTTTCGGCTTCACAATCCACTTTTCCACGCAATCTGTTTGCAAAATTAGGAAAAAAACGTAACTTCGCGGGAAGAAAGACGACAAAAAACGATGGCTGACGATAAATTCTACATGCGCGAGGCACTTGCCGAGGCTCGGAAGGCTTTCAGCGAGGAGGAGATTCCCATCGGCGCAGTGATTGTGTGCCGCGACCGTATCATTGCGCGAGCCCACAATCTCACCGAGCGCCTCACCGACGTGACCGCCCATGCCGAGATGCAGGCCATCACGGCTGCAGCGGCCCATCTCGGCGGCAAGTATCTCCAGGACTGCACCCTCTACGTCACCGTCGAGCCCTGCACGATGTGCGCCGGTGCCCTGGGCTGGGCGCAGATTGGGCGCATCGTCTATGGTTCGTCCGACGAGAAGCGCGGCTACAGCCACTTTGCTCCCCACGCCCTGCACCCTCGCACGGAAGTCGCTTCCGGCGTCCTCGACGAAGAGTGCACAGCCCTGATGAAAGAATTCTTCCAACGGAAACGATGAGCCGCGAAAGTGGCTGGGAATAACGATTGCGGAAGCTCGAAACGGCGCTGTACGAAGTCCTGCTCCATACTTGCGCAAGCGGAACACAATACTTGCGCAAGCGGAACACAATACTTGCGCAAGCGGGACACATTACTTGCGCAAGCAGAAAGGTTTTCTTGCGCAAGTGTTGTTCCGTCGAATCTTCAGTTCAGTCGGGTTTCCAATCCGACCGTCGTCCGTAGCCAAGCAGAGAGAAAGCCCGCCAGCGAATTGCCAGCGGGCTTTCTCCTTTCTCTGAGTTGTTCGGGATGGTCCATTGATGTGTTCTGACAGGCAGACTCTCTTTTCATGCCTCACTTTATCGCAATCTTCTTCCCATCCACAATATAGACACCCTTTTCGGGGCGGTGTCCTACGCGGCGGCCGCTCAGGTCGAACACTCTTCCGGGCTCAAGGGCAGAGGGGTCGGAGGCGAGGCCGTCGATGCCGTCGGGCGTACCGATGTTCAGGACGAAGGGCTCGGAAGGTGTGCCAAGGGCATCGGCCGTGAAGGTGAGTACGGTGGGAGTGTCGGCCAAAAGAATCTCGCCAGTAGTGCTGTCGATGGCCTGAACGGTGAGTTCTTCGCCTTCGGTGTCGCCATAGACCGGCAGATAGAGCAGGCCGTCGATGACCTGAGCCACACCGCGACACTCGTCGCCGCTGAAGACGCCGACACTATAGGCCGACGCATCGGCGGGTTCGCCCTTGATGGTGAACTGGGCCGTGAGGCACATCATGCTGTGATGGTTGTGCGGAGCCACCTTCCACGACTCCGGCAGGCTCCGACGCGGATGATAGCCAACGGCATGCAGAGGCTCTGCCACAGCTGCATCGCGATAGACGAGCGGCTTGTTGCTCGAAGAGCGGAACATGTAGCCCTGTCCGGGAGTCATGCGCGAGAGCTGTCCCCACCACTGGCCGTCGCTGTAGATGGCAAAGCCGTCGGTGAGGCTGGCAACCACATCGCCCTCCTCGACATTCAGCTGTGCGAAAGCGTCGCCGAGCATCTGCCCTGAGGAGATGGGATAGCCCAGCCAGTTCCATCCCTGAGTCAGCTCGATGGTGTGGGCCGAAGGATTGTACTGGTCGCCGCTGAAGCTGTGGTGCATGGGCGCCGCCGTCTGCATCTTGAAGGCAACAGAGGCATCGATCGTAGCGAGTTCGGAGGGAGTGAGCAGTTGCGAAGCCATCTGCTGCAGTTCGCTCACAGCCACAGATTCTGCCACATCGTGGGACACCCAGTTCCATCCCTCAGCAAGGTCGAGTACGACGGTCGACTGACGAATGAGGTAGTGATACTCGCGCACCTCACTCTCGCTTCCGTTGAAGCCGACGGACATCACCTTCAGCGTCGTGGC
>JAILBW010000033.1 GCA_024680695.1 Bacteroidaceae bacterium | reverse complement strand
AGCGAAGGCACTGTTGATGAGCGAATTCAGATGCTGCGGTGCCACCACCTGCCGTGTAGGCAAGTGATGGGTAACCACAACAACTTTCTCGGCCGTACTCTCAGCTACGCTCTTCTTGATGAAATCCAAGCAGAACCGATGCAATTGGTTATACTCGTTTACCTGAATGAGTTTCCCTTTGTAGTTGGTCTGACGAAAATCATTCAGCCCTTTCCACACGAAATACTCATCCTGTGCAGGAATGTTTGACCACAATGTGCTCAGGACGAAGTCGGTGTTGTCAATCCGAACCACCTGATTCTGATAGATGCCGACATTTTCTTTGAACATCCACTTCCATTGTAAGCCACGCTCCATCACATCACAAAACTGGTAATACTCATGGTTGCCTGGTATCAGTAGCACCTGACGATAATTAGCCGATGCCCATTTCCAGAATCTAAGCAATGGTGCCACCGTATTGGTCAGGTAAAAAGTATCACCTGCCAGCACGAGCACGTCTCCTGTTACAGGAAACTCATTATGCTTGATATACCTGTTGTTCTCTGCGAATTCCATATGCAGGTCACTCATGTATTGTATTCTCATTGATCTTCAGTTTTTAATCAACCATAAAAGAAAACTACACGTATCATGTCTGAGCTATAATAGCTGTAAACCTCATGGATTATGAAATGAATCCAACTTAGCTCCGACACAACGCTTAGGTAGTCTTCCATATAATCACCATATGTAGCCCTTGGAGACTGAAAGAAGTCTTCATCTTCATTTTCCTCACCATTAGCTCTCTCATTCCTTATTGAGGCAAGCATTTTTACAATCAACTGCATGTTGCGGTCATGAAAGGCATCCGCGAGATTTGAATAAATATGTTCTTCGCACTTATCGGCGAACGCCTCTAATTCTGCGAGTGAAAAACAATGCCAGTTAATAGGAAACTCTATCTTTGCCACATATGCTCTTACGTCAACACTTAACTCTTCCGATGAGATGGAATGACTTATGTCATCCTCTGAGAGAAGTGAAGCGGTAGAGTAGAATCCTGACGATGCTCTCTGAAGAAAACACAAATGCTTCTTCAGTTTTAATTCTCCTACTATCACGTCGGGCTTGCCATATGAATCTTCTTCATGTTTATTCCATAAAGGCAGAGCCTTCCATTTATTGTCCTTATCAAGGACTTCTATAAATCTATGTGCATATACTCCCATATCATTCTCTTTTTATAGGTTTTACTTTTTGTTCTGGTTTCCACTCTATGGTGGCAATCACTTCTGTCACTTGCTCCTCCGAAATATCGTCACTTACACAGGGAAGATATATCTCGTTACCTATCTCATCATCGTGTGTGTATTTGTTGGGAATAGGAGAGATACTGACCCAATCTGTCTCAGACGCCATCTTGTACAAGCGCTTGGCAGAATGGCTACGCACGCCAATTCCTGCATCGGACAAAGCCTCGAAGATGTTGATGACATCCTGCGAATAGCCATATACACTGAAATTCAGGTCGAAATACCACATACCTTCAGGTACAGGAATTTTCCGTTCTAATATATAACCCTCGTTTTTACGAGGAATTAGGTGTATTCGAGCATAGGCAACGTCATGACAGTGGTAAGAACTGTTTTCTTTATCCCAGGCAAGATAGCCTTCTTCTGTATCCAGGTCATAGTTCTCTATCTCGCGTCCCTTGCTGTTGAACCTTTTGAATACCTCTTCGTCTGTTCGTCCATAATAGACTGATGGCTTATCAGGTTCAAACGAGTCTTTGGTGCAATATGCTTCGTAGGCGATTCTCCAGATGTGCATATAGGTTCTGAGTGTCATCTTCCCTGCTTTCCAAAGAGGAATACTCTTCATCCTTTTCAGTATTGACACTACATGCCCAGGACTTTCAAAGGTTCTGTATGTAGGACAGATCCTATTCAAGTCTGCTCGTCGAATACGCCCACGACGTTTGTTATATGGGAGATTACTCTCAACATAGGCATTATAGCTTTCTGCATCCTCACATATCCAATTAACCACAGTAGTTACGTACTTCTCCAACAACAGGAGTGGCTTTTCCACATTGCCATAGACTGGATCTGGTTTCCGCTCTGCGCCGATGTGGTCTGCACTTTGTAGGCCAATCCATCTCCAACTGCGATTGCGGAGAACCATATAATGGAAGTCCTTATAATGAGCCGTGCTAAGCTCATACCAATAGTTGCCGTTCTGGTCTGCGTCTTCTGTACGATAGCGCTTGCCTAGTGCCTTGATCTCTATCCATATCCAGCGGATGTCATCGTCACCCATAGGATGAAGTCGCTGCATGGTCTGCTCGATTCTGAGCATGACGGAAAGAGAGGCGTCATCTATGATTATCCCATGAAATGGGTCACTGCTGTCAAGTGCCATGAGGTATTTGAGGTCATTGTACTTTAATATAGGAATATTCTTCTTCATTGTTCTATTCTTTATTCTGTTTTACTTGCTTCTTTATAATCCCCTTCACCTGCATAAAGGATACAGGGGTGAAGTTGTTATTGTCCACTCCAACATCATACTGCGTCGGGTACAGATACTGGAGTCGTCCTGCATCTATTCCTGTGTTATTTTTCCTTGTGTGGACATGTCCAAATAGCTGCCATACATCTTTATAGCTGCCATCGAAACACAGAAAGGGATAATGGCAGAGATAGATTCTCTGCTTGCCGACTTCGATGTGCAACTGCATCGCTACATGCTCAAACCTATGAATGAATCCCTGGCGGATGTTCTTCAGGTCATGGTTGCCCATAATGAGATATATTTTACCATTCAAACGATCCAGTAGCTTCATCCATTCAGCAGCACCACCTAGACAGAAGTCGCCCAAGTGAAAAACCGTGTCATCAACTCCTATCACACTATTCCATTTTTCTATCATAGTCTCGTTCATCTGCGTTACATCCTTGAACGGGCGATTACAAAAACTTATGATATTCGCATGGTTGAAGTGCGTATCTGATGTAAAGAACGTATGTTCTTCATTAAACTTATAATTCATTTTTTCTTAATCTAATTCTTTTACTATATACTCTTCGGGTATGTAAACCCCGTAAGGCCAATGCCTATATCCATCTACTGGCCGTTTTACCTTCATGAACGGGAATCCGTCGGCAGAATGAGTCTGATACTGCCATGAGTCAAAGCACTCTACCACTTCCTCCTTACCTTCATTGCGAAGCAACACCCGTTTGTGGAACTTCGGATCAAAGAATGATGCAAGGTCGGCCCATCCAAAGTAATCACTATATTCAAATCCGAATGGGAGAATGTATGGCTTCTCAGCATCCTCTGGTCTTTTCCTCACATAATAAGAGTATTTTCCCTTATCCTCCGCGACGACCATTATCTCCTCGTACTCTGCCAAATCTTCAGATGTCTTGATATCGTTATCTCGGAGGAAACTAAGGAATGCATCTATCGGATCTATGGTGCGCTCTCCATCTATTGGCATCCGAAATGGAGTGCTCCAACTAAGATACGTGGACAATTCTCTTCTGATGTCAAAGGCAAGGAACTCCTGTCTCTCAGGCGAGAGAACATCTGTGCCGTATTGAATGATATCATGGCAGTGGCTGGCTGCATAACTATGCCGTCCTATACCATAGTGGGCTGAATACCACATGAGGTCAGACTCCAACATCTTCTGCCTTAAGTCCATCACATCTTTTATCTTCTTGCGTTTTAGGAATTGGGCGAACTCTGTGGCCAAAGCGTGAAACTCGGGAGTGTCAAACTCAATGTCCCGAAAAACCTTTAATTGCTCAATGGCTCGTTTCCCATAGCTGTTGGACTCAGACAGTCCGATGGCGTATCGGTAGCCCATCCATATTAACGCATCTTGATAGTATTTTTCTTTTTTCTTTATTTCAATCTTCATAGCTCTGTTTTTTTTACTCTTCAATCATTATCTACTTGCATAAAGCTCGTATTGTTCTTTAGTATAATCGATGGACATGATGGCATCGACAAGAGAAGCACAGAATTCCACCAACAGATCATAGGAACCCCAACGTGTTCCCGTCTCAGGATTGATGGGCGGCTCGAAAGGTAGAAGGTCTTTCTTATGCTCCTTCATGTACATCAGTCCGTTGAAAACGGCAACAGCATATTCTCGGGTAATATGAGTAATACCGATTTCATCAGGACGCCAGAGATACTCGTACAATGTATGTACTCCTATGGGAACTTGACCCGCCATCTTGTTCATATTATGTGTGATGTTCTCATGCCACACATCATTAGTTTCATATTCAAAGACTTTTATTTGTGACAGGTCTGCATCCGGAAAATACTCTTGCACTTCTGCCATTGTCTTTAATTCTCTATTCTTGCCATCTTCTCTGACATAGACACCTGTACCACGCTTTATAACGGGTGCGTTCGTCTTGATATATAAATCCAAACTCATGATAAATTCTTTTTGATTGGTTACACTTATGGCAATACGCCATTAAGCCTCACCTTTTCTGTGGAAAAGATAAGGAAAGGATAATAGAGCGACTGTACTCGAGTCACTATACATGCGTAAAAGTCACTTCGAGTGCACTCTTACTGGTTTACTGTTTTAATGGTGTGCATAACATCTCCTCTCTGCGTGAAAACGCATTAACTGGTTTAACATTCCATCCAGGCATGGTGCCTGTGTTTACTTTTAAATTTGCTCCGGAGCATCTTCCGAAGACTTGAAAACTAACGCAAGAAAGTATTCTTGCCAAATCCAGTAAACGGGAATGGGAGAAGACAGGTGGTAAGTCTGTTTTTTCATTCCTGGGTTCCATCCCTACGCTAACGGCATTACTCGCATCGCTTAACTTCTGCTTTCACACCTCTCAGGATTTCGCCTCTAACGTATTCGCCATACGGCTCATACCAAATGGACGTTCCCAACCAACAAGGCTACAGTTAGCTTGCCCTGCCCCTACGGGAACTATAGGCCAACCTATAAATTTGGCTGCAAAGGTACACTTTTTCTTCAAACTGGCAAAAACAAATTTGAACTAATTTTCAGGGGAAATTTGCTTATACACAACGTGTATAAAATTTTTCCGTTTTTCAACAACCTTATTAGTTTTAGGGGACAATATCAGCAGGATGTATGCAGGTTTGGTACAAATCATGCTCTTTTTGAAAAAGGTTACTGATATTACTGAGTAATACGTCGAAAAGTGCCTTGCGAACAAAAATTGATGCTTTTGCGAACAAAATGAGTGAGACTATATTTGCAGGAAGTTGATATTGGTATTCATAGATTGTGGTTTTGTTCGCAAATTGTTCGCAAACAAAAGAAAAAGCACCTACAAATCTTTGTAAGTGCTTGATTTTCAATGTGGACCAGCCAGGGCTTGAACCTGGGACCTCCAGATTATGAGTCTGTTGCTCTAACCAACTGAGCTACAAGTCCGTTGAATTCACTTACATGAATTCGACTGCAAAATTAAGACTATTATTCGGAATAAGCAAATGTGAGGAGTTAAAATTTGTATAGAATTAGATATTTGAGTAACTTTGCGGGCCAAGAGTGCCGTGTGAATGTCATGAATACGATTGTGCGATGTGCGAAAACGTAGCATAAATGATGAGAGAATCAAGAAAGGTTTTCCAGAAAGGGGGGCAGTTACGAAAAGAAAGCTGCAGAAAGAAAGTTGTGGAAAATGACTTTTGTAAATAAGTGCGTGGAAAGAAAGGGAATTGAAATGTAGGAAGCGAAGTGGGGGTGCGAAATGTTGGAGAAGGGTTGAAAGAATGAGGAGTAGAAAAAAACGAAAAGATGTATACAAGAAGGACTATAAAAACATATGAGTTCGGACTGTGTCTTTAACGATGATGAGAAGAAAATGAGCCATAATATCGCCACAATAGGTTTTTTTGATGGGGTACATCGCGGTCACCTTTGTCTGATTGCGCAATTGCGGGAAATTGCGAGTCAGCGTGCATTGACTCCTATGCTCATCACTTTCGACCGTCATCCTCGTCAAGTGGTGGAAACAGATTCGGCACCACAATTGTTATCAACTTTGGACGAGAAGAGGGCTTTGCTACAAAGCTCAGGTGTTGAGCATATCGAAATACTTCCCTTCACGGAGGAACTTAGTCGAATGACGGCGAAGGACTTTATGTGCGAGGTGCTGATGAAACGCTTTGGTGTTGCAGCCCTTGTGATGGGTTATAACCACCGTTTTGGGCATGGTGGAGGAACTGCTGAGCAGTACATGCAATGGGGACAAGAATTGGGATTGGAAATCGTTATGGCGCACGCATTGGAAGGGGAAAGAGTCAGCAGTAGTTTGATTCGAGAGTCTGTACGATGCGGAAATATGGCTGAAGCTACTTATATGCTTGGACATCCCTATGTGATACAAGGTGTTGTGGTTGAAGGGCACAAGGTGGGTCGATTGTTAGGTTATCCTACTGCAAATCTGCAAGTCCCCTCCGAAAAGCTCCTTCCTGCGTGCGGCGTCTATGCTGTTCGAGTGCTGCTACCTGATGGTACTTGGCGGAAGGGCGTCCTCAACGTGGGCAATCGTCCTACGATACAGAATGGAAACGACGTCTCCGTGGAGGTCTTTTTGATTGATTTCATCGGTGATTTGTATCATAGTAAGCTGCAGGTTCAAGTGGTACAGAAACTCCGTGACGAGCGGCAATTCACCTCCACAGACGAGCTACGCCGGCATATCGAGAGTGATTGTCATAGAGCCTCTGTAATTTTGGATGCGGAATGACGAGCGAGGAATACATCCAGAAACATCGAAACGGGAATCTGCACACGCTGGCCTTCCAGCAAGTGCCTGAAGGTGTAGATCTCAAATTCTGTTTACAACAGATAGAGGGCTGGCAGACGGCTTGTCGTAAACTTCCTTCCTGGGCTGCCTGCGACGGATTGATTTATCCCTCTCGACTGGCTTTAGAACAATGTAGTAGCGAAGCCACGGCGATCTACAAACGTGAGGTCGTGGAACGCTTAATGCCTAAAGCCGATAGCCGAAGAATGATGGGTGACCTTACGGGGGGGGTGGGTGTCGATTTCAGTTTTCTTGCATCCTGCTTTTCTTCGGCATTATACGTGGAACAGCAAGAGCAGCTTTGCACAGTCGCCCATCATAATTTTTCTTTACTTGGGCTTGCTCAGGCAGAGATAGAGAATGCAGCTGTCAGTATCGACTCTCCTCTCCTGCGACGCCACTTCTCTTTCCTTTTTATAGATCCTTCCAGGCGTGATGAGAAAGGCAAGAAAACTGTATTAATCGAGGAATGCAGTCCGAATATCCTGCAACTTCAGGATGCCCTTCTGCGTGCGGCTCCTGTCGTAATGGTGAAACTATCTCCCATGCTGGATATTGCTGCCGCTCTGCGTGTCCTGCATTGTGTCTCGGAGGTGCACGTTGTTTCGGCGAATGGTGAGTGCAAGGAACTTCTGTTCGTTCTGAGTCCGGACAAGAATTGCCGAGTATTCTGCGCGAATCTGCATAGTGCTGATCCCGTCTTCTCGATTGGTTTGGACGATGTAAGAGTGTCAAAAAGTCCTCATTTCATCGATACTTTGCCTGAAGATGGGTTCCTCTACGAGCCGAATGCCAGCATCTTAAAGGCTGGTGTGCAGGATGCATTGTGCCACCGTTTTCCACTTGATGGGAAGCTGCATCCTCACAGTCATCTTTACGTTAGTCGCCATCGAGTGACGGACTTCCCGGGTCGCGCATTCCGTATTGCTGGTTGGAGTCGTTTCGACAAGCGTGGGTTGAAGTGTCTTCTGCATGATGTAAAACAGGCTAATGTCACGTTGCGAAACTTCCCATCCACGAGTGATGCACTTCGGCGGCGCCTGCGTCTGCATGATGGAGGGGATGTATATCTTTTTGCCACCACTCTGCGGGATGAAGCGCATGTCCTGATTCGCTGTGTGAAGGACAAAGTCAGCCAATAAGCCGTTTGCGATATTCCTGCGGCGTGAATCCCAAATTCTTGCGAAAGAGACGGATAAAGTAGGACACATCGTGAAAACCTACTGCGTTCGCCACCTCGGCCACACTCATGTCCGTGCCCAATAATATGGTTTGGGCCTTCTGTATTTTCTTTTGCAGTATATACTGCAGAGGCGTTTGACCGAGTGTATTACGGAAACTTCGTATGAGATACGAATTCGTCAGGCAAGCGCGATCGGCCAGCGTTTCGATACTGATGGGTTCATTCAGATGTTGCTGGATGTACTCTGTTATCTTTGCGATACGCGGATCGGTGACCTCTGCTTTCGGCTTTCCCTGTTTCATAAAGAAACTGAAGACAATAGCTATCAGTCCGTGCAACTGCATCCGCTCGTAGAGCTCCAGCTGCATGTGTTGTTGTACATAGTCGTGGAAGGAGGGATGGCTGTCGAATGCGTTGGCATCGTGAGTTGGCAGGTTCAGTTGCGGGAAGCGGTGGCAGAAGCCCTGCAGCAGCACCCCCATTGTATCGATGGTCGGCACTTCGTGGGGAAATTCGTACAGATCGAAGATGTCCGTCTGGCGATGAATGCGTTGGAATACGTATAGATAATAGACGCCGAAGCCTGCCGTGCATTCGTAGGAATGTGGCATATAGTTCGGTATCAGGTACATAAAGCCGGGCCGTGCAATCAGGTCGCCCTTGGGCAGATGGAAAATTGCCTCCCCCTTCTGCACATAGTATATTCGCGCAAAGGGCGATGAGATGTCCTTGTTGCCCCAGTGGTGTTGCGTTTCGGCATATCCGATGTTGATTACCACGAAGTCCGTGGCATCGAGTCGTCCTGAGAGGAATACCGAGGTCCAGTTCTCTGTCATAGCTTTTTGTTATGTTACAGTGGGGGAGTGTGCTGTTGTACTTCCTTCGGTTCAGTAAGGTATCTTGTCTTCCTTTTCTTTCCATTCGGTAAAGGCGCGAAGAGCCTCTTCCCGCATTATCATCCGCATCGGAATGCTGCGCGATTCCGGGTTGCGCGCTATTTCCTCGTAGATGAACTTGTCGCCGAAGTCGATTTCCTCGGCATCCTGCTGGGTGTTGCCATAGAATACCCTCGAGATTCCTGCCCAGTAGATGGCGGCGAGGCACATTGGGCAAGGTTCGCACGAAGAGTAGATGGTACAGCCGTCCAGCTTGAAATTCTTTTCGCGGGCGCAGGCTTCTCGGATGGCATTTACTTCGGCATGGGCCGTCGGGTCGTTGTCGGACGTTACACGGTTGGTGCCAGTGGCCACTATCTTGTCGTCGCGCACAATAACTGCACCGAAGGGTCCCCCTCCGTTCTCTATATTCTCGATGCTCAGTTCGATGGCTACCTGCATGTATCGCCGATCCTTCTTGGTTATTCTCTCCATGACTTACTTATTATTCATTTTCCTTTATAATCCGCTCGCGCTTTGGGTTGTTGTCCGAGGTCCGACTACTCGATCATTCGGAATTCGTAGTGGTTGTCCTTGAGCCATTGCAGGGCCTCGGGCAATGCATGTTTCAGCTTGTCGATACTCTTGAGCGAGTCGTGGAAGGTGATGATGCTTCCCGGCCGAGTGTATGTCTTCACGTTTTCCAGCACCTCTTCGGCTGTGAGTCGATTGCTGTAGTCGCGCGTAACCACATCCCACATCACCACCCGGTATCCGCAGTGGCGCAGCACTTTGTATTGAACGCGAGTCATCCATCCGTGAGGTGGGCGGAAGAGGTCTGTGTGGAAAATCTCGTTAGCCTTTTTCGCATTGGCCAGATAGTGCCACGTCTTCCAGCGAAACCCTCCGATATGGTTGTAGGTGTGGTTCCCTACGCGATGTCCTCTGCGTTTCACCTCTTCGAGCAGGTGGGGATATTTGTGTGCATTATCTCCGACCATGAAGAAGGTGGCCTTTGCCTCGAAGCGGTCCAGCACGTCGAGGATGAAGGGCGTAGCCTCGGGGATTGGTCCGTCATCAAAGGTGAGATAGACGGCCCTTTCCCTGGGATTGATGCGCCAGAGAGCATGCGGATATATCCAGCGCAGGAATTTGGTGGGCTGCTCGATGAACATCGTCCGCCGCTACTCTTCCGTTGGGAGTTCCATGGGCTCTGTCTGCGGTGTCGTCTCTGGGATGGGCGCATTGCCATAGAGGCGGGTCCGCATTGTCGTATTGTATTCGTTCAGCTTCATGGCCCACTCGATTGCCTTGTCGCTCCCGATTCGTTGCAGTATGTCGGCTGCCGCATGCAGCTGATACATGTAATACATGCACTCTTCATCGTTGATTACCATCATCTTGGCTGGCATTGCCAGATACCATTCGATGTACTCCGATGCCGTCTGTGCCAGGGGTGTGACGATTTCCTCTACCTTGCTCTTCTGGCCGAGCCGTTCCCATACCCGGGCGATGTCCATCGACCCGCTCTGGTAGCAATGCGGCAGCGTCGTGGGCGGAATCACCTTGTCCACATACTGTACCACCTGGAATGCGCTGTCCACCTTGCCTTCGTCGAGCAGTCGCGTTGCCAGCAGGGAGAACATCCGGCGATGGGTGTAGCACATTCGCGTCACCGTCTCGTCGAGATAGACGTCGGGATTCTCCAGTCCGCCAAAGCGGAAGCGGTTCATCATGTTGTCGTACATCTTCTCCGTATCCAGGTTCTTGCCCGACTTCTTCGTGTCGAACGGCGTGATGCGGTAGGCCAGTCCCTCCTGCACGAAGTTGTCGCCCAGACTGCCGTAGTTGTCCTTACCCACCGTGACGGCCACGTAGAGCGGACGTTCCCAGTTGCATTGGTCGAGCATCTCATACATCATCATTTCGCTCTTATATACGGCCCTCTTGCCTTTCAGGCTGATGTGCATCACGTCGGGGATGCTGTCTCCCGCTATCATCATGCCGCTCCGGCGCACAGCCTCTTTGTCCACCGTCACTACGACGCTGTCCGTGGGGAATATCTGCAGGTCGGGATTCGGGTTCAGAATCCACTTGTCGATGATGTTCCTCAGTTCGTAGGGATTCTCGCCCAGCATCTCCCGCATGGTCTCGGGATCGTCCTTGTAGTAGTCCAGCACTTGTTCGAGCGTACCTGGGCGCACCGGGATGCCCTCTCTCGTCCCCGCTACGTACTGCAGCCTTGTCCAGTGGATGGGCACGGCGGGGCTGTCGTAGGCCGGACGCTTCATCTGGTCGATGTACCAGTCGGTCTGCAGGTAGCTCAGGTTGCAGGCTCTCGCGTCGGTGCGGATGCCCTCCGTCTCCACGCAGTACCACAGCGGGAAGGTGTCGTTGTCCCCGTTGGTGAAGATGATGGGATAGCGCGTCTGGTCGAGGGTGTTCATGTAGTTCTGTCCGAAGTCGCGGCAGGTGTATCGCCCCGAGCGGTCGTGGTCGTCCCACGTCTGTCCGGCCATCTGTATCGGAACGAGCAGGCACAGGCAGCTCACGATGGCGCTGAGCGTCTCGTTCTTCAGCAGGCGCTGCACGGCCGAGGCGATGGCGGCTACGCCCAGACCGCACCAGATGGCAAAGGCGTAGAACGAGCCGGCGTAGGCATAGTCACGCTCGCGCGGCTGCAGGGGTGTCTGGTTCAGATAGACCACGATGGCCAGTCCCGTCATCAGGAACAGGAAGAAGACCACCCAGAACTGCTTCTGCCCCTCGTTGTTGTTGTCCTTGTTGTTGTACAACTGCCAGAAGAATCCCAGCAGTCCCAGCAGCAGCGGCAGGCAATAGAAGACGTTGTGCCCCTTGTTCTCCCGCAGCTCTGTCGGCAGTTTGCTCTGGTTGCCGATGCGCATATTGTCCAGGAAGGGGAAGCCCGTAATCCAGTTGCCATGCTCCCACTCTCCGTTGCCCTGGATGTCGTTCTGACGTCCGGCAAAGTTCCACATGAAGTAGCGCCAATACATGAAGTTCACCTGGTAGCTGAAGAAGAATCGCAGGTTCTCCAGCATCGTCGGCACCTTGACGGTCACCATCTCGCCGCAGCGGTCGTAGCTCACCTTCCGGCCCTTCACGCCGCCCATCCAGTTTTCGTAGGCATTGGCATGATGTTCGCTGTACATTCGGGGGAACAGCATGTTCTGGCCATAGACATACTCGATGTCGTAGCGCTGTATCTCGTAGCGGTCGGGCTCGTCGGCATTGGCCTTCTCCTTGCGCTGATATACGGGCGCTCCCTTCTTGCTCACCGGCACGCAGTACTGCCCCTCGGGCTTCAGCGCCACCTGGCTCGTATAGGCCTGGCCGTAGAACAGCGGACGGTCGCCGTACTGCTCGCGGCTCAGGTAGCGGCCCAGCGTGAAGATGTCCTCGGGCGAGTTCTGGTCCATGGGCGTATTGGCCGTGGAGCGGATCACGATGACGGCATACGACGAGTAGCCCACCATGATCATCAGCATGCACAGCAGGCTGGTGTTCATCACTCGCGCCGAGACCCAATGGCTTCCGTTCCGCTTCAGGCCCAGCACGAAGAAGAGGGCCGCAATCACTACGATGCCCACCACCACGCTCGTCAGTCCGTAGCTGTAGAAGGGGATGCCCAGCATGCCCACGCTCACGATGTACGAAGCATTCATTCTCTTACGGCTGCGCTGCACCGTCGTTTCCCAAATGCTCCACAGCACGATGCCGACGAGCAGCATCAGGTACACGATGACGCCGGTGTTGAACGGGCAGTTCAGCTTGTTGACAAAGAGCAGCTCGAACCATCCGCCCACCTTCACGATGCCCGGCACTATGCCGTACAGCACGGCAGCCACCAGCGCGGCCGAGCCTGTAAGGGCTACGAGCGAGCCCTTTGCCGTGGCGTTGGGCGTCTTGCGATAATAATAGATGAGCACAAGGGCAGGCAGGCACAGCAGGTTGAGCAGGTGCACCCCGATGCTCAGTCCCGTCAGGTAGGCAATCAGGATGAGCCAGCGGTCTGAGTGCGGCTCGTCGGCATGGTCCTCCCATTTCAGCATCAGCCAGAAGACGACCGCCGTGAACAGGCTGCTGTAGGCATACACCTCACCCTCGACGGCCGAGAACCAGAACGTATCGCTGAAGGTGTACGTTAGAGCGCCCACCATGGCCGCTGCCTCCACCGTGATCAGCTGTCCGAGGGTCTTCACCTTGCCGCCTTCGCCCACCAGCTTCCTTGTCAGGTGGCTGATGCTCCAAAACAGGAACATGATGCAGGCTGCACTGAACAGCGCACTCATCGTGTTCACCATCTTCGCCACCAGCGTCGGGTCGCTGACGAACTGCGTGAACAGGTTGGCCGTCAGCATGAAGAACGGTGCCCCAGGCGGGTGGCCCACCTCCAGCTTGTAGGCTGTAGTGATAAACTCGGGACAATCCCAGAAACTTGCCGTCGGCTCAATCGTGCAGCAATACACCACCGCGGCCACTGCAAACGCAATCCAACCCATCAGGTTGTCTATCAGTCTGAAACGTTTCATCTCTCTTCTAATGGTCTTTTTCGGAGTCTTTTGGTGTGCAAAGGTACATAAAAATCCCTAAACTATCTAACAAAGTTCCATTTATTTGCAGTTATCCCCCCCTCTCGCACTCCGTAATCGGGCATTCCACTCCCACTCTGCAAAGCCGATGCTCAACCTCTCGGATGTATGCAACGCATTGAAGTTGTCCACACCAGCGAAGGTGAAACAGCGTTTGGCCGAGAGGGCTTCGAACAGTATTCACCCCCCAAGCTCGGCAAACAAGCGATTTTGCATTTTGCATTTTGCAAATGGAAAATTTAGACATTCCCCTGCCAGTGGTCCATCTCACCTTCGGCTTTTTTCCCAAACAGCAGTATTTCGTCAGATATCCGCCTTAGTCGCTTAGATCCATATTCGTCTTATAACCCCGTGGTTTGTGACTTTTCCGTCATTCGTGTGCAGAAAATCTATGACATCTTCAAGCGTTAAATGAACTTGTTGCGCCTTGTCGGAGCGTTACGGACCAATGCGGGCCGTCGCGACCTCGGATGCGGGCTGTCGTGTGTGCCTTTGTGACGTTACACAAACGAACTCGCGGGCCGTCGCGCGACCGCCTGCAGAAGGTAGCATAGAACGCACAAACCGAGGGAGATATCAGAACGGCAAATAAATATCTGACAATTAACGCTTTGTAACAATTATTGAGTGCGGTGCCGCTATTCGTAACTTGAAGTCTGACACGAAGAAGGCTGACATCACCAGCACCAAGACATATTCCATACTTCAGTATGACGAATTCAAGACAATGGTGTAGCTGACAGAACTCACAAACTCTTTTGGGGGGACCAAACAGCGACGCACTTCCTCTATCGCACCATCACCTTTTGCGTTTGCCTGCCGTTGGAGATGATGTAAATGCCGGGATGCTTCGGTGCTGTTTCGAGGGGCTGACCGGATATGCTGTATATCTTTGATGCTCTGCTGCTTGCGTCGTCAGGCCCTGCGCACCGGACTCCCGTCTCGTTGATGGCTGTGAGGTCTGTGAGGGTGAAGTTGTCGAACGAATAGCTGAATGACGTCTTATTCGTGCCCACCTTTAAGGCAAAATAGACGGTGCCAGTGGCCGTTGCCTTCCACTTCATCGCGCCTGCGCTGTGGTTGCTGCCAGCCTTGGCCTTGGCGGACATCTTGCCGTCGAAGGCTGGCAGCGAGCTGTCCTTCCACGAATTCAGCTGACCAATAGTGTTGGCCTCGTCCAGACCCGAGTCGGCATAGTCCCTTGGCTTGTCCTTGACCATGAAGGCTTGAATCCAGAAATCGCCATTGCCGCTGGCGCCACGGACGGCTACGTCGGCGGCATAGAGATGCCCGGCTACCACCTCCACAGGCTGGTACATCACGGTGTTGAGCGAATGGCTGCGCGCCGAGGAGATGTTCAGGGCGGCACCGCTGCCGGCGGATGGCACATCGGTGGTCTGGTTCCAAGTGTACTTGGCGTTGTTTATGGATGCCAGCGCTGCCGTCTGCCATGCTCCCTGAAACTCGCACTCGGTGCTGATGAGGTGATTGCGCCCGGGGTCTGTGTCGGGCTCCAAGTCCTGCAGCTGCTGCTCCGTGGCCTGCTTCATGCCGTAGAAGCGCAGCCAATTGATGTTCAGCCCACCTTTTTCTATATAGATGCGCACGCTGAGGGTGCCCTTTGGCAGGGTGATGCCCGTAAAGGTCCTTGTGCTCCAGGTGGTGTAGCCTCCTGTGGACGAGAGTTTTGTGGAGGCTGTAACGGGGCGGTCGTTGACGGTAATGCGTACTGTGGAAGTGCCAGAGTTGATAGCGTAGCGCAGTTGCATCTGCCATGTAGCTGCCTCGTAGGGATTCTCAATCGTGTACTGCAGCCATTCACCGTCCTTCGTTTCTCCTACGTAATATCCGCAGCTCTTGGTATCGTTGGGGCCGCTGTAAACGTCCACTCCGTCGTTGCGATAGGTCCATCCTCTCTGCCACGAAGTATAGTCCTCGCCGCTGTATTGGTAGGAGGCATCGTCCGTGTCATAGTATGCCCGTCCGGGAGCGCCCATGTCGTAGTGTGCTGCATATATGTAGTCGCCTGTCTTATAGTCAGCAAACGGCAGGCACTCGTCGCTGAACGGCCGGCGCAGAAGTGCGTCGGCATAGTCTGTGCGCACGGTGCATCGGCTGATGTGCTGCGCTTCGGCCCATGCCTTGCAGGCATTCCAGAGCGTCGTGGCCGAGGGCCGGTTGCCGTTCTGCCAACTGCTGATGGCATTGTCGTAGCTGCTGATGCGCTTCACCTGCAAGAGGGTATTGATGTTGCTCTTCTTCATCGGCCAGCAGGTCCAGCCGGCGAACTGCATCGCCTCCTCGTAGAGCCGCACACATCCGGCTGTCCATGAGTTGCTGTTCTCGCCAAATTCGCCGATATAGACAGGGCATCTGTACTTCGTCGCCATATCGGCCATGTATTGCACCTGGCTTTTGGTGTTGTAGACCCCATAGCGATGGAACTGCAACATCATCTTGGCATCCATCTTTGTCGATGGAAAACCAGTATAGTCGTTGCTGTAGGAATTGCCTTCGAGGACGACGATGTGGTTGACATCCACCTGCCGGATGGCTTTGATGATGGCCTTGAAGGTGTCCCACAGCAGTTTGTTGCTGCTGGGCAGCGTCCAGTTGGTCTCGTTGATGAGGTCGTATGCCGCTATGCACTTCTCGTCCTTGTAGCGTTCGGCAATCTTCTGCCACAGGGCTGTAAGCTTCGTGCGATTGGCCTCGCTCTCCCACAAAGAGGGCTTGGAGGAGTCGTAGTCGCAGATGTCGCCCGAAGACTGACCGCCCGGGCAGGCATGCATGTCCAGAACGAGCAGGATGCCCCATCGTTCAGCCCAAACGCACATCGAGTCGATGCGGTCGAAACCCTCCTGCAGCCAAGTCTGCTCCCCGGCCACAGGCTCCCTCTCAATGGGCAGGGTGAAGTACTTGTAGTGCATGGGAACACGCAGAGTGTTGAAACCCTGTCGGGCCAGGAACTTCATGTCTTCCTCGCAGAAGTTGTAGTCCATCCAGAGACGGTCGAACTCCCTGACCTTTTCCTCGCCGCACACATCGGCCAGCATCTTGTCGAACTTGAACTGTCGGTCCAAGTTGCCTGAGGTGTTCATCATATAAGGTTCGCGCACCATCCAGTTGCCGCAGTTTGTTCCGCGCATAACGAGCGTCTGTCCGTCGCGCCCCAGGAGTTTCGTGCCGGAGATGCGCACGAAGCTGTCACTCGCGCTGGCCTGCGAGAATGCGCTCGTCGCTGCGGCCACGACGGCAATGGCAAGTTGTCCAAGGCGGCTCATCCTTTTGAAACAGACATTTGCCCGGTTGTTCAATATCTTTCTTCGATGCATGGTTCAGCAGGTCTTATTTCTTCCGTTCGGCTTAGGATAGAAGGCTCCTTCAGGATTGTTTCAAGTGGGTTCGTAAATCAGGGTCGGAGCGACTCAATCATTTCTGACCGCAAAGGTATTGTTTTTCTTTCAATGGACAAAGCCTTTGGAATCGAAATTATGCTTTGACTGAAAAATGAAGTGTTTCGAATTGTTGGACAGCAATTCAATATACTCGCAGACTTTTGCATTTTGCATTTTGCATTTGACCTTCGGTCGAGCCTGCTCTCACTCGCAGCATTTGCAAATAGCATTCAGCATACCCTTCTGTCCTATCTGTTAACGACACTCCACACCATTTGCGCTACGAAGGCGAGGAGGGCGACAAGGAAGAGGATGTTTGTAAACTTGTTGCGGGTGAGGGCGAAGAAATGGGCGATGAGCGGCGCGCTGCTCACCAACAGGAGGGCTGTGGCGGCTGGCTGGCTGGCTGGCAGGGCGAAGAACATAGCGAAGCAGAGTATTGACTGGAAAATGAAGACGCGCAGCATGAGGCGGACGCGAATCTTGTCGGAGAAAGGGGTGAGGAGGTGGTGGAGGGTGCTCAGCAGCGTGAGCAAAGTGATGAGGGCGAAGGGGAAGAGGAGGGCCGAGTGGAGGTAGGCGCTGATGTCTGCCTCGGCCCACGGAGAGCGAAGGAATGGGTGGAAATGGAGGAGGAAAGGTGTGTAGCAGTCCGAAAGCAGGCACCAGCAGCCCCATAGGACGTAGGGGAGTGCGGTGCCCAGCATGGCTGCCGAGAAGGTGCGCCAGGTGAGTGCAGTCATCAGCCGCCACAGATAGCAGAGCATGGGCAGGGCCAGCAGGAGCATCGGCGGGAAGAGGAGGCTGCCCAAGGCGAGGAGGAGGAAGCAGTGGAAGACGTGGCCCACGGGCTGGGAGCGCTGGTAGCAGCGTAGCAGGAGGTGGTGGGAGGTGGCCAGGCAGAAGGCGGGCAGCTGCACGGCAAAGAGGGGATGGAGGGCAGGCGTTGCCGAAGCCACGAAGAGCCAGACGCAGGGGAGCAGGCGGGAGCGGATGCGGATGAGCTGCTGTGCGTTGTCCATCTCGGCCAGCGTATAGGTGACGAGGATGCAGACTGCCCATCCCGCGAAGTCGAGGGGTGAGGCAGAGCCACCCATCCACCACATAATGGAGGAGAGGACGATGCAGACGGGCAGCGCGGAGGAGTGGTTAACGCAAATGTTCAAATGTTCTGTAAAGGTTAAAGACGGTTAGCGTTTCTTCAACACTCGTTTTCAACGAGCAGAAGCGGCATAGCCGAGCGAGCGGTTCTTGCGTCCCTTCGGTAGCAAGCGGCAAAGCTGAGCGAGCGGTTAGCGAGAAAGCCTGCTGCCAGTGCTCCCCTCCCTATTGGGAAGTGGTTGGAGGGAGAGGCTTTTTCAAGTCTTGCCCGATGTCGCGACGGAAGTATTTCTGGGAGAACTGGATCTTCTGTGCGTTGCGGAAACTTGTCGTCAGGGCTTCCTCCATGGTGGTGCCGTAGCTGGAAACGGCCAGTACGCGGCCGCCGTTGGTGACGACCTGCGAGTCGTCGGTCGTCGTGGTGCCGGCGTGGAAGACGATGCTGTCGGTGATGTCGTCGAGGCCGGTGATGGGGAAGCCCTTCTCGTATTTGCCGGGGTAGCCGCCGCTGACGAGCATTACGCTGACTGCGGCGCGGCTGTCTATCTCGATGTGGCGGGTGGCCAGCGTCTGGGTGGCTACACCTTCGAGCAGATCGACGAGGTCGCTCTTGATGCGGAGCATGACGCTCTCGGTCTCGGGGTCGCCCATGCGGGCATTGTATTCGATGACCTTCGGGTCGCCGTCCACATTGATGAGGCCGAAGAAGATGAAGCCGCGATAGTCGATGCCCTCGCTTGCCAGTCCATTGATGGTGGGGCGGATGATGCGCTGTTCGACCTTGTCCATCCAAGCTGCGTCGGCAAACGGGACGGGGCTCACGCTGCCCATTCCGCCGGTGTTGGGGCCGGTGTCGCCCTCGCCAATGCGCTTGTAGTCCTTGGCTTCGGGCAGGATGACGTAGTCGTGTCCGTCGGTGAGGACGAAGACTGAGCACTCCACACCGCTCAGGAATTCCTCGATGACCACCCGGTCGCTTGCCGCACCGAACATGCCGCCAAGCATCTCCTCCAGCTCTTTCTCGGCCTGTGAGAGGGAGGGCAGGATGAGTACGCCTTTGCCGGCACAGAGGCCGTCGGCCTTCAGCACATAGGGTGGCTGCAGGGTGCGCAGATGGGCGATGCCCTCGGCCAGTGTGTCGCGGGAGAAGGTCTTGTAGGAGGCGGTGGGAATGTCGTGGCGCTGCATGAACATCTTGGCAAAGTCCTTGCTGCCCTCGAGGAGTGCACCCTGCTTGCTGGGCCCGATGACGGGGATGTGGCACAGCAGGGCATCGTTGCGGAAGTAGTCGCTGATGCCTTGGACGAGCGGATCCTCGGGGCCGACCACGACCATGGTGACATGGTTCTTCAGTACAAACCAGCGAATGCCACCGAAATCATCGACGCGAAGCGGTACGTTGAACCCTACCTGGTTGGTGCCGGCGTTGCCTGGTGCGATGAACAGGCGGCGGACGCGGGGAGACTGCGCGATTTTCCATGCCAGTGCATGCTCGCGGCCTCCGCTTCCCAGAAGGAGGATGCAGTGCATCGCATTTTCCCGCATAAGATCCTGTGCCCCGGTGCTATAGCTATGCTGATTAGTGTGCGTCAGTTTCTCGGCTTTCTCCATTAGCGGGCGGAAGCGCTCTGCACGGCCGGCCGACATTTGCCCGCGCTGGAACAGGCGGCGGTTTTGCCTGAACCATTCGAACATGGAGCGTTCTTTGGGATAGTACTTCGACGGGCGTCGTGCCTGTCGTGTCATGAATATCATCAGTCGTACATATTGACTGTTCCAGCGTTCGTCGTTTGTCATAAAAAAGGGTTCAAATGTTCAAGAGTTCAAATGTTCAAATGTTCAAGGGTTCTTCGCACTAAAGGCGAAGCGGCAGATCCGAGCGCAAATGTTCAATGGTTAGCGGTTCTTGCGTCCCTGCGGTAGCAAGCGGCAAAGCCGAGCGCTTCGACACCAGTTTTTCAACGAGTAGTGGCGGCATAGCTGAGCGAACTCGCCACCAGTGCAAACGGTCCGCTCGGCTCTGCCGCTTGGCTTGTCCAAGAATGTTCATTGGCCCTTCAGGTGCTCTTCAAAATACTGCGTAATACGTTCGTGCAGATGGATTTGGTCGCGTCCGCCCATGTTGTGACCATCACCTGGGTAGGTGAAGAGGTCGGGTTGTGTGCCGGCATCGATGCAGGCACGGACGAAGGAGAGAGTGTGCTGAGGGACGCAGGTGGGGTCGTTGTAGCCAAAGATAATCTGCAGGCGTCCCTTTAGGTTGCCGGCCTTGTCCAGCAGGCTGGTGGAGGCGTAACCCTCGGGGTTCTCTTGCGGTGTGCTCATGTAGCGCTCGCCGTACATCACTTCGTAGTACTTCCAGTCGATGACGGGTCCTCCGGCTACGCCCACTCGGAAGACGTCGGGGTAGGTGCACATCAGGCTGGTGGTCATGAAGCCTCCGAAGCTCCATCCGTGTACGCCCATCCGTTCGGCATCCACAAAGGGCAGACTCTTGAGGAAACGGACACCCTCGAGCTGATCCTGCATCTCGACCTCGCCGAGCCGCTTGTAGGTGGCCTGCTCGAAGGCGAGTCCGCGCCATTCGCTGCCACGGTTGTCGAGCACGAAGACGAGGTAGCCTAGTTGCGCCATATAGGCTTCCCAGCCGCGCAAGGCCCAGTGCCAGCGCGCATCGACGTTGTGGGCATGGGGACCGCCATAGACGTAGACCACCGTCGGATAGCGCTGAGAGGGGGAGAAGCCGATGGGTTTCACCATGCGGTAGTAGAGGTCGGTCTGTCCGTCGGCCGCCTTGATGGTGCCGCTCGTAATCTCGGGGATGTCGTAGCCCTTTTCCTTCCAAGGGTCTGCAGCGGTGAGGATGTTCTGTCCCTTGCCGGTCGATGTGTCCAACAGGTTGATGCTGCGGGGCACCGTGGGACTGCTGTAGCGGTCGATGACCTGCGTACCATCGCTGCAAAGCAAAGCTTGGTGAACACCATCCTCGGCGCCGATGAGGGTGCGCTTGCCGTTCTTCAGGCGAAGGCTGTAGAGACAGCTGCGCCGCGGGTCGCTCTCGTTGCTGCGATAGATGAGGCTGCGGGTCTTCTCGTTGAAGCCCTCGAAACTCTGCACCTCGAAGTGCCCGGGGGTGAGACAGGAAACCCGGACTGCATCGCGCGCCTGCCCGCCGCCTTCAGCATCGCGGAGCTCGGGATAGACGGACGTGGAGAAATCGACGAGGTAGAGGTGGCTGAAACCGTCGCGACGACTCTGCATGACGGCTTTCGTGGTGTCCCATGGGAGGAAGGTGAGGCCGTGGAGGGGTTCGACGTACTTGGGGTGCGTCTCGCAAAGCAGGGGTTGCGCAGAGCGTTGTCCCGAGACGGCATCGTAGGCGAAGAGGCGCATGGAGCGCTGGGCGCGGTTTAGTTCGAAGATGTAGAGAGTGCGGCCATCGGGTGCCCAGGAGAGATTGGTGTGGTAGTCCTCGGGGTCGCCTGCAAGGTCAAGCCAGACGATCTGGCGGCTGGCGACATCATAGATACCCACCCGGACCTGATGGCTCTTCTCGCCAGCCATTGGATAATGGTCGGCGTAGGGCTGAGCAATGCGCTGGGTGAGATCGACCTGCGGATAGCTAGGCACCATGCTCTGGTCCATGCGGTAGAAGGCCAGACGCTGGCCGTCAGGGCTCCAGAAGGTGCCCTTCTCGATGCCGAACTCATTGCGATGGACGCTTTGTCCATAGACTATGTTGTCGGAGCCGTCGGTGCTGCCGTCGGTGGTCAGTTGCAACTGCTGGCCGTCGGCTGTCATGATGTAGAGGTTTCCGCCGAGGGTGTAGGCAAGATGACGGCTGGTGCTGTGCCAGTCCTGATGTTGTGCACCGTCTGGGACCATCTGCGACCATGCCAGGCGATGGGCGCGGAAGTCGATGAGTGCGCGCTTCGCAGGGGTATGGCAGAGGACGAGTGGCAAAGTGGCGTAGGGAAACGAGACGTTGTGACCGTTGCGGACAAGTGTCTCCCCGGCCCATTCGTTTAGTTGGGCGACGGTGAAGAGCGTCTCGCCTGTCAGGAGGTGTTTCACCTCGTCGGGTGTGGTCTCGACGGGCGTGTTGCCCCACCATTGTGTGTATCGGTTCTCAGGCTGAAGTTGCCAAAAGGTGTCGCCGCCTCCCAAAAGGTCGTTCAGTGTGAAGCGCTTTTGGGCATTCATCGTCGTGATGGCCATGAGCATGATGGCTGCAATCAGTCTAATCTTCGTCGTTCCCATAATCTTGTCCATAGTTCTTACGCCCCGGCCGTCCCTGGTCGTGGCGGTTCTGTCTTGGATGTCCGTAGCTGCGCGATTCATCCCTGAAGGGTCGCCGACTGCGATCGTCGTCGCGGCGGCTGGTGCGTCGCTCCTCGAAGCGGTCGGAGCGGCGAGGATGGCGGTCGGAGTCATCGTGCGGAGCAAAGGGGTTGCGGCTCGAAGGTCGGCGTGGTGGCTGGTCGGAGCGTTCGGTGAATCGTTGGCGATACTCGCCGTCGCCTGCATCACGACGGGAGAAGGCATTGCGACGTTCCTCGTGGCGGTCGCGCAAGCGTAACTCGGGACTGTCGTCGAGCCGCTCACGGAACTCTCGGTGTTGTTTGAAGCGCTTGTGGTCGGCCATCAGGCGACGCTCCTGCGCGGTCTTGATGTCGTGGCCGTCGGCGCGCATTTCGTTGAATTTTCCGGTGAACATCTGATACTTGCGCAGTTCGCATTCGAGCGACCCGTTGAAGAGCGGAACGCGCAGCGACGGCTTCAGTCCGATCTTGTCGAAGCATTCCTCCCGATAGCTCAGCACCCAAGCATCGTTGCCCACGAACTGGTGCTTCAGCCGCTCGCCGATGGTCTTGTAAAGGCCGAGCAGGTCGGGGGTCGAGATGCGTTCGCCGTAGGGCGGGTTGGTGACGAGTATTGCGCGTTGCTCGGGCTGCACGAAGTCGGCGATGTCGCGCTGCTCGATGGTGATTTCCCGGCTCAGTCCGGCAGCCTTGACATTGTTCGTGGCGATGGCCACTGCACCGCGATTGATGTCGTATCCGTAGATGTGATGGTCGAAGGGACGTTCGTGCGAGTCGTCCTCATAGATGCTGTCAAAGAGCTCGCGGTCGAAGTCGCGCCACTTCTCGAAGGCGTATTCCTTACGATAGATGCCGGGATAGATGCCGCGGGCGATGAGTGCCGCCTCGATGGGGAGCGTGCCGCTGCCACACATCGGGTCGATGAAGTCGCATTCGCCTCGCCAGCCCGTCATCAGGATGATGCCTGCAGCAAGCACTTCGTTCAGGGGTGCTTCTACGCTCTCCTGACGGTATCCCCGACGATGGAGGCTTTCGCCGCTGCTGTCGAGGCTAAGCGTGCAGTCGTATTCAGCGATGTGAATATGGAGCTGGATGTCGGGGTTTGTAATGTGGATATTTGGACGCTCGCCCGTCTGTTCGCGGAACTGATCGACGATGGCGTCCTTCACTTTGTAGGCCACGAACTTGCTGTGCCGGAACTCTGTGCTGAACACCACGCTGTCCACGGCAAACGACGTGTCGAGAGAGAGGTAGTCGCTCCAATCAATAGCCTTGACAGCGTCGTACACCTCGTCGGCCGTCGTCGCCCGGAAGTGTTTAATGGGTTTCAGGATTCGAATTGCCGTGCGCAGACAGAAATTGGCACGGTATAGCATCTCTTGGTCGCCCGTGAAGGACACCATGCGATGCCCCATCTGCACATTGCCTGCGCCGAGTTCCCTCAGTTCCTGTGCCAATACGCTCTCCAAGCCCTGGAAAGTCTTGGCTATCATTTCAAAGTCCGCCATAGTCTTCTGGTTTTACTAATGATTCTTTTGCGTAGCTCCGTATCTTTTTTCCCTGCAGAATCTGTTCGCCGGGCTTGGTACTTTCTGTTACCCATACGTTGCCTCCAATCACCGAGTCGCGGGCTATTGTGATGCGTCCCAGCACGGTGGCATTGCTATAGACAATTACATTGTCCTCGAGGATGGGATGGCGAGGAATGCCCTTGATGGGATTTCCCTTTTCGTCGAGTGGGAAGCTCTTGGCTCCGAGTGTTACACCCTGATACAGCTTTACATTGTTGCCGATGATGCAAGTGGCACCGATGACGACGCCAGTCCCATGGTCTATGGTGAAATGGGAGCCGATGGTGGCTGCGGGGTGGATGTCAATACCCGTCTCGCTATGAGCCATTTCGGTGATGATGCGGGGAATGAGTGGCACTCCCAGCAGGAGCAGTTCGTGGGCAATGCGGTAGTTGGTGATGGCCTTTATGACAGGGTAGCAACTGATAATCTCGCCGATGGACTCGGCAGCAGGGTCGCCATTAAACGTGGCCTCGACATCCGTAGCCAGTACGGCGCGCAAGGCGGGCAATCGTCCGATGAACGCAACGGCTACCTCACCGGCATCGGTTTGCGGAGTGGTATTGCTGCAATACGAGGGCAGGCAACGGGCTGCCTGAATCTGTCCGGCCAGCAGACCATGCAGACGTTCGACACAGACGCCGATATGATAGACAAGTGTCTGGCTGCTGATATTCGACTTTCCGTAAAAACCAGGAAAGAGAATCTCACGGCAGAGTTCAACAATCTCCGCCAATACAGGCCCCGAAGGCAGGGGCGCTCCGTCGTCGCACTCATGGCAGAGACCATAGAGGGAGGATGTCCGGGAAAGCTCCGAGACGGTCTGCTGGAGGGTCTGCTGCAACGGACTGTTCAGTTTCATTGACTTCATGCAAGAAAAGCCTGTCAAATTTGCAGGCAAAGGTAGTAACTTTTTCTCATATATGCAACTCCTTGGCGCACTCTATTTCGAGATTGAATAATCTTTATCATTTAGGAAGCGGATTTGTATATAGTCCTTGAGCCTCCATGGGCCGCGAGAATAGGCTCCTTGCGAGTCGGAGATGAGGAGTACCGCCTGTCGACCGTCGTTCAGCCGAGGTCCGAGGCACATTCCTTCGTAGTTGGCGAAACGCGTGTTCAGCAGTGTGAAACGCGTCTGCCACGAATCCAAGAGCTGTTTCTCGCCTGTGGTCGGCACGAAGTGGAACAATCGGTTGTAGCATCGGCTGCCGCTATAATGAGGGGCGATGCGTGCCTCGCGCTCGAGCACAAGCAAGCTTCCGTCGCGCAATGGGGTCATCGCCACTACACCGTGATAATGGTCTCGTCCATGATCTTGCGCTTGTTCCGGATCCAAGATGTACCGAAAGGAGGCCATTGGCTGCATGTCTGAGCCGAAGCTGATGAGTCGGAGCGTGCGGGCTGAATCGGTGGGCAGGGGCGACTCGGTGCATGTCCAGAAGAGTTGGTGCAAACTGTCATAGCAAAGCGCCTCAAATCCTCGGTTTGGGAAAATGTGCGGCTGACCAAGAATCTCGGGCACATCCAGTTCGCGGCCGGTGAGCGTACCATCAAGGCAATGTTCCAAAATACGTTGGTCTGCCTCGCCGCAGATGAAGACTGAATGTCTGTCTGGGCAAAAGGCCACTCCCTCAGCATCGCGCCTGATTGGATAGGGTGTGCCGCAGAAGCCTTCGTCCTGAAAGGAAGTGATGCGGCCCGTTCGAGAATCGATATGGATAGCCCATACATGGAATCCGGCCAAGGAGTCCTTGTCCGACACTACAGCATAGTGCACATCGTCCAAGGAGGTGATACCGCTGTAGTTGCCTGGAGCAACATGCCAATGGCGCAGACGATAGGTGCGGGCGAAAAACATGATGCTGAAACACAGTCCGCACACCGCAAGTACCCATCGCCTGCCTTTTGTGCCAAGCCGATGGCTATCGGATGCCATACTTGCGGAGGATCTTCAGCAGCGGCTTGCGCAGCGACTCAGCCCAAAGTGTATAACCATAGTCGCTGGGATGTACACCGTCCACGCTAGTTTCGTGGGTGGGCGAGGTGGCGTTGGTCACGTCGATGTAATATACGTCCTTGTATCGCTTGCAGGCTTCCTTCATCAGTTCCTCGGCGCGGTCTTGACGGTCGCGCTCAGCCTTCTCCGCTGCTTTGTTGAAATTACGACGCTCACGGTAGATTGTGCGCTGGAAGATGAGCGGTTTGCCGGGATGGGCCTTCTGCAACTTCTCGATGAAGGGGAATAGGCGCGATTCAATCTCGGGAATGCTGGGATTCGAGAATGAGTCGAAGACAAAGGCATCGGCCTGGGTGGCACATAATACGTCGCAGAAGTAGGGCTGCAGCTTGCAGTTGCCCGAGCAACCCAAGCTCACGATGTGCAGGCCTGTGGCACGCTCCAGCTGCAGGGGGTAGCTCATACCGGCGCGAGAGATACTTACACCGTGAGTGAAGCTACTGCCAAAGAATACGATACGGTGACGGAAGGGATTCTCAATAGCCTCTAGGGTGGCTCCTTCCTGCACGCCGATCTTCATGCCCTTCACTTCACTGAGCATGGGCAGGTAGAGCAGGCACTCCTTTTCCGTATTGTCCATGTCACGGATAATCACGACATTGCCATCCAGTGCCTTGTCGCTTGCCACACCATTGGAGGCCCATAGCCATTTCCCATTCTTACGGATGTACAGGTCGTATCCGCGAGCAGCAAGTCCCATCGTGTTTGAGGGATAGTTCAACTGTCCATACTGCGTCTGCACGGAGATTACCGTGGAATTGGTACGGAAGACGCAAGCGATGCCTGCTCCCTGTCGCACCTGGAAGTTCTCGCTCGCCGTGAAGCCCTTGAAACGTGTGGTGTCCACACGGTGGTACGGAATGGGGTTGTCCGTGAATAGTCGACCGATGAGCGTGAGGTCTGCGGCCTCTGTGAAAGTGTACTTTACATCTTTCGGCGTCTGAGCCGATGTCATTACAGCCCATGCAATCAATGCTAAGAAAGAAAGTCTTTTTGATTTCATTGTGTATAAATTAGTTAGTGAATAATACCTTTTGTGCTGAGACTGCCTTGTTTGGCAACGTCTATTTGTCACTCTTCACCAGTTTGAACAGCCTGTCGCTGGGGCGTATCTTCTTCGGCAGCGGGATGCTGATGTGCTGACCCTGCAGGGCGGTCTGGACGGGCTGAAGATCGAAGCGTATCTCCTCGACGATGGTTTCGAGGGCACCGGTGGTTGGGCCTGTGATGAGAATGCGGTCTCCTACGTTGAGCGGTGAGGCCTCAATCTTGAACTCTGCCACGCCCAGCTTGTTGTAGTATTTCACGCCGCGACCTACATAGACTTTGCGCTCAGTCGCCATTGAGCCATGTACCTCGCTCCATTCGCCCATCGTCTGACCCAGATAATAGCCATCCCAAAACCCGCGATTGAACACACGGGCGAGATGCCGATCCCATTCGTCTTTGCGCTCTTCGGTGAAAGTGCCCTCCTGTACCGCCATGATGGCTTCGCGATAACAGCGCACCACGGTATCGACATATTCTGCTCCGCGTGCTCGTCCCTCTATTTTGAATACGCTCACCCCGGCCTGCATCATGCAGTCCAGGAAGCGAATAGTCTTCAGGTCGCGTGGCGACATGATGTACTTGCGGTCAATGTCAAGTTCGGTGCCTGTTTCGCGGTCGCGCACAGTGTAGGTACGTCGGCAAAGCTGCATGCACTCGCCACGGTTGGCACTGCGTCCGGTGTTGTCCAGACTGAGATAGCATTTCCCGCTTACCGCCATACAGAGTGCTCCATGGCAGAACATCTCGATGCGTACCAACTGACCTGAGGGGCCACAGATGTGGCGACGGACAATTTCGCGGTGTATCTCGGCCACCTGCTTGAGATTAAGTTCGCGGGCCAACACAACGACATCGGCAAACTGGGCATAGAAAGTCAGCGCCTCGATGTTGCTGATGTTAAGCTGGGTGGAGAGGTGTACTTCCAAGCCAATGCTGCGACAATATTGCATCACGGCGATGTCCGAGGCAATGATGGCCGAGATGCAGGCGTCGCGTGCTGCGTCGAGAATCTGTCGCATGAGCGCGAGGTCCTCGTCGTATATGATGGTGTTCACCGTCAGATAGCTTTTGACACCGCATCGGCGACACTCCTCGGCAATATGCCGTAGGTCGGCAATAGTAAACGTCGAGGCCGAATGTGCCCGCATGTTTAAGTGCTCGATGCCAAAGTAGATGCTGTCGGCACCGGCACGCAGTGCGGCGGCCAGCGACTCGGGAGACCCCACAGGGGCCATTATTTCATAGTCCATAGTTCTTCAACTCTGTTCTTATCTCCTCCATGACATTAAACAGGTCCTTCATGGTGTCGGCGCGGAGCATGCGGATGCGCGTCTCGCGGAAATTTGGGATGCCCTTGAAGAGCGGTGAGGCGGCTAGATGGCGTCGGACATGAAGTATGCCGCGATATTCGTCGATGCGCTCGACACTGGCAATCACTTGTCGCTTCAAGACATCGAGTTTCCAGTCTGTTCCGCCGACACTCTGTGGCTTATTGTCCAGGTAGTCGCGTATCTCGCGGAAGATCCACGGACGGCCGAAGGTAGCACGCCCAACCATGATGGCATCGACACCATAGCGTTCGAAGCATTCGAGGGCACGCTGGGGACTGGCAATGTCACCGTTGCCGATGATGGGGATGTGAATACGCGGATTCTGCTTCACTTGCCCAATCAGTGTCCAGTCAGCTTCGCCTGTGTACATCTGAGCGCGGGTGCGACCGTGAATGGTCAGCGCCTGAATGCCGCAGTCTTGCAACTGCTCAGCCAATTGCGTGATGATGAGATGATTGACGTCCCATCCCAGGCGAGTCTTCGCTGTGACGGGCGTGCCGGGAACAGCGTCCACTACGGCCCGGGCAATGGCCAGCATCTGCGGAATGTTCTGTAGGAGCCCGGCACCGGCACCCTTGCCGGCCACCTTCTTCACTGGGCAACCAAAATTTAGGTCGAGCACGTCGGGACGAGCATGCTCAACGACGATGCGTGCAGCCTCGCGCATGATGTCCACGTCGCGCCCGTATATCTGTAAGGCCACAGGGCGTTCGTCGTCGCAGACACGTAACTTCTCCAGACTCTTGTTCACGAATCGGATGAGTGCATCGCTGGAGACGAACTCCGAATACACCATCGCTGCGCCCATCTGGCGACAGAGCAATCGGAACCCGATGTCGGTGACGTCCTCCATCGGAGCCAGCAGTACGGGGCGCTCGCCCAAGTCAATCGTGCCTATCCTCATGCGCGTCGCTGTGGCTATTGTTGTATCGTCTTGAAGGCCAAGGCGTACATCTTCATCTGTCGGAGCATGGCCAGTAGACCGTTGCTGCGTGTGGGTGAGAGATGCTCCTTCAGCCCGATGCGTTCGATGAAGTAGAGGTCGGCATCGAGAATATCCTGCGGGGTATGGTCATCGAGTACGCGCAGCAGCAGAGCCACAATGCCCTTTACGATGAGCGCGTCGCTCTCGGCCTGGAAACGTACATGTCCATCGATCAGGTCGGCTTGCAGCCACACGCGACTCTGACACCCGTCGATGAGGTTTTGCGGTGTCTTGTAGCGTTCGTCGAGAGGCGGCATGGCGGTGCCCATGTCGATAAGGAGTTGGTAGCGATCCATCCAGTCGTCGAAGTCGTCAAACTCCTCGATGACTTCGTCTTGCAGTTCGTTAATTGTCATACGTCTGTGCTTCGTTATATAAGAGTTGTGTAAGCGTCTGTCCCACTGCGTTGAGCACATGGGGATCGATGTTTTCGGGAGTGTCGGCCAGTGTGTGCCACGTAGGTCCGAAGCTGCTGGGACCGTCCTTGAAGTAGGGGACAATATCGATGCAGGGTACATGGGCCGTCTGGTTCACTGGTACATGGTCGTCAATGAGGTAACCGCCGTCGCGCAGAGGGAAATAGTGGCTATAGCCCAATTGGCGCCCCAGCCGCCACACCATGTCCACCACTGGCTGGGCATATCGTCGGCTTATCAGTTCGCGGGCGAAAGTGCTTCCCCGGCCGCCCACCATGTCGAGCAGAATGCCATAGCGTGCACGATAGCCGTCGGTTGCAGCCTGTCGGGCCCATGCCTGCGAACCCTGACACCAGTCGCTATCCTCGTCATCCTCGGGGCGTTCCCACTTGGGGGCACCCACATCCTCGGCATCGAAGCACACGAAGTCGATTCCCACTGGAATGGGAACTTGCTGCAGCAGTCGGCACAACTCGAGCAGGACTGCCACGCCACTTGCGCCGTCGTTGGCTGCCGGGACAGGTTTCAGCCAGTTGCGTTCGACGGGATCATTGTCGGCCCAGGGGCGTGAGTCCCAGTGGGCACAGAGTAGGAGTCGGTCGGGGTTCGACGTGTTCAGGCGTGCAATGATATTGCGGCCATTGAGCCGGGTGCCGTCGTAGAGGACGGCCTCGACTGGCTGTTCGCTTACCTCGGCACCATACTGGCGGAAGCATTCTGCAATGTAGTCACCACAGTGCTGTGCCGCTACGCTGCCCGTTACGCGCGGGCCAAAGGCACACTGTCGCTGAATATGCTCCATTGCGCTGTCCGTCTGGAAAATTGGACATGGTGCCAGAGCAATGGTGTCGGCGGTGACGGCCTGACGGCTCGTGTGCCCTCCACACGAAATGATGGCCATCAGCAGACTTGCAGCTATCGGATATGTCAGACGTTTCATTTTGTCGAATATTTGTCTTTTTTTCTTTTTTTTAAGCATAACAGGCACTTGTCGTTGGAGGAACGTATTCTTCTGTCTGGAGGTGAGTGGCACTCCTAGCAGAGCCGTTTATGGAGCTTGCACCTGCCGCATGACGCGCAGGAAGTTTTCGCCCCATATCAGGTGCAGGTCGGCCTCGCTGAAATGCTCGCGCAGCAGGCGGCGGGTGAAGTTGATCAGTTCCGAGGCATTGGCCAGTCCTGGCACCCCGCCGTCACCGTCGAAGTCGGTTCCGATGCCAACATGTTCCACACCCATCACGCTGACCATGTGCTTCAGGTGGGCCATCGCATCGAGGATGGAAGCTCCGCCGCCTGCACGCAGGAATCCATCATAGAACGTCACCTGCGCCACACCTCCCGCACGGGCAAGGGCACGCATCTGGTCGTCAGTCAGATTGCGCGGATGGTCGCAAAGTACTCGGGCGTTGCTGTGACTGCATACAATGGGTCGTTTGCTCACCTCCAGTGCATCGTAGAAACTCTTCTCGCCGGCATGACTCAGGTCCACCATCATGCCTAAGCGGTTCATCTCACCAACCACTTCACGGCCAAAGGGGCTCAGTCCGCCATGCTCGGCATTTCCGCGAGCGGAGTCGCAGATATCATTGTCGCCGTTGTGGCAGAGCGTCATATAGACCACACCGCGCCGACGGAAGTGCTCCACCAACGAGAGGTCATGTCCGATAGCATAACCATTCTCAATGCCCATCATGACGGCCTTCTTACCTTCAGACTTCAAACGATAGAGGTCATCGGGCGTGCGTGCAATTCCTGCATAATTGCTATTGGCTTCAACCATTGCCTGCAGTTGCGACAGCAGTTGGTTAGCCTTCTCCGTAGCCTGTGCATTCGCCTTAGGCGTACGCTCTCCCTGTGGAAGATAAGCAATCATGATGCTTGCGTCCAACCCGCCTTCGGTCATCTTGTGCAAGTCCACCAATACACGCTGTGAGCGGCTGCGGAACATCTGGGCATTCTCAGCATCGGACGTAAAGTACATCGGCGTGTCGCAATGGCTGTCCAACGTCAAGATGCGACGATGCACCTCGCGCGCTTCGCGATAGTTGAGTGCCTCGTCCACCAGCCAGCGGAAAAGGGGTATCATCGACTCGTCCCCACGCAAAACAAAGCATTCCGGGTGCCACTGCACACCCAGCAGGCTTTTGTGCTCGTTGCTTTCCACAGCCTCTATGACTCCATCGGCAGATTGTGCGACCACTTTCAGATGCGGTCCTGCATCGCGAACGGCTTGATGGTGGAACGAGTTCACGGCAAGCGTCCCTGCTTGTATCAGGCTGTGAAGCAACGAATCATCGTTTATCCACACTGTGTGCGAAGCATATTCGCGAGACAGTTCCTGGCTGTGCTTCATGAGAGGCTGATTCTCACACTGTGTCTGCAAGTCCTGATAGATACTGCCGCCCAATGCTGCCACCATCGTCTGGATGCCCCGACAGATTCCGAGCATGGGAATCTGACGGTGGAAAGCCATTTGGATGAGCCGCAGTTCGGCCTCATCGCGCTGAGGGCAGATGCCGTGCAGGCCGGGCACAGGTTCTTCGCCGAGATAAAGGGGATTCAGGTCGGCACCACCACTGAGCAGAATGCCATCGAGGCGTCCCAACAGCATGTCGAGTGATGCGACATCCTCGAATGGGGGAATCACCACAGGGGTGCCACCTGCATGCAGTACCGAGGCATAATACCCCTCGGCCAGTTCGCAACCCTTTTCACCGAAATTGCCCGTAATGCCAATGAGCGGGCGATGCGTGTCTGAGGGCGGAAATGTGGCGAGTGCTTCGTCGAGCCGTGCACGCCAGTCGAATGTCGGATTATTCATGCTTCGTCGAGACGTGAGGGGATGTGTTCTACGGCCTGTGCTCCGATGGGTACTTCCTTCTTGATGCTCTGCTTGAGCGAAATCAACGTTTCGGTGGCCATTACGCCATGAATTTCCTGAAGTTGGTTGTTGAGGAGTTCCATCAGGTGGGCATTGTCGCGCGCATAAAGTTTGATGATCATCGAGTAGGGACCAGTCGTGTAGTGGCACTCCACTATCTCGGGAATCTTTTCCAGTTCGGCCACCACATCCTTGTACATCGACCCACGTTCGAGCGTGATGCCTACGTAGGTGCAAGTGGTATAGCCCAGGCTTACGGGATTTACATGATACCCCGACCCGATAATCACTCCCATGTCGATCAGTCGCTGCACCCGCTGGTGGATGGCTGCACGGCTCACTCCACATTCTGCCGCCACATCCTTGAACGGGATACGCGCATTGCAGGAGATAATCTCGAGAATCTTTTTGTCAAGATTGTCTATCTTTTCCATGCTTTTTTGTGTAATATTGTTACTAATTGTCAGCAAATATAGTAAAAAAAACGTTTCGAACCGCCTTTTTTGCCAAAAAGAAGACGAACGAAGCGAAAAAAGCGGCAATTGTCGCGACAGAGGTGCACAAAAAAGCAAGGCCTCCGCATCGGGAGGCCCTGCTAAACGAACCAGAGTGCTCTGTTCGGCAGTCTGTGGAAATCCTAATTCTTGGTGCCCTCAGATGGATTGGCAATCTCTAAAAGCTCGACTGTGAAGATGAGGCACGAGAAAGGAGGTATCTTTCCCTGATCCTTCTCGGCGTAGGCCAGCTCCTGGGGAACGTAGATTTCCCACTTGCTGCCCACTGGCATCATCGTCAGGGCCTGTATCCATCCCTGGATGACCTGGTTCACACCAAAGGTGGCCGGGCGATTGCGCTTGTAACTACTGTCGAAGACGGTGCCATCGACAAGACGGCCTTCGTAGTGAACGCTTACCTTGTCAGTCAGCTGAGGTACGGGACCGGTACCTTTACGAAGCACTTTGTACTGCAGGCCGGAGGCGGTTACCACTACGCTGTCCTTCATTGAGTTGGCTGTGAGGAATGCCTCGCCGGCGCGCTTGTTTGCGGCAAACTTGCGTTCGTTGTTCACTCGCGTATAGTGGTCCAGCTGTTCCTTTACCAGCACCTGTGTGCTGTCCATGCTGATGGGCCATTCCTCGCGGCTGATGCCCTTGCGGAAACCCTCGATGAAGAGTTCCTTGTCCAGCATGTCGACAGAGTCGTTCACCTGCTTGTTTGCACTGGGCAGCACCTGTTCCTCCACCTGCTTGCGTATCTCGATGCCAGCCAGACGAGCTTTTTCGCGCAAGTCCTTCTTGCTGAACTTTGCCGTCTCGAAGCCCTTGAGGAAATCGTCAAGGTAGGTCGTATCGACACCCAGACGTTGCACCAGATATTCGCGCAAGCCGTTTGTATTGGCGCGGCCGAGGTAGTAGCTGAACGTGTTGATGTCCATCACGTCGCCTGCCACTGGTGCGGCCTGCACCGGCAACTTAGTCTTCTTCCGGCTCGCGGCAGGCAGTGTAAGGCCGACCGCGAGCAGAAGAACGAAGAGAGTCTTGAGCGTCTTCATGCGACGTTATTTCTCGATGCCCAGCAGGTCGATGGTGAAGATAAGGCAGGAGAAGGGCTTGATCTGGCCCATCTCACGATCGGCGTATGCCTGATCCTGCGGGATGTAAACCTTCCACTTGGAGCCTACGGGCATGTGGGTCAGCGCGTTGGTCCATCCGGGGATTACCATATCGGCACGGAATGTCGTGGGCTGGTTGCGCTTGTAGCTGCTGTCGAAGATGGAGTCGTTGATGAGCTTGCCCTCATAGTGCACCTTCACACGGCTGGTGTCGGCGGGGATTTCACCCTTGCCCTCAGTCAGCACTTCGTAGTACACACCATTTTCCAGCGCTTTGATGCCTTCCTTCTTGGCAATGTTGGCCATGAATTCCTCGCACTGCTTCTTGTTCTCGCCATAGACTTCCTCCATGTGGCGAGCCTTCACCTCCTGCATCTTGGCCTGAGCCACGGTCGAGGCAGAATCCACGGTCATCAGACCGCCCTTGCCCGTTGTACCGGCCACGAAGCCTGCCATGAAGTTGTCGAGGCTGATGGTCTGGGTGCTGTCGCTGCCGAAGAGTTCGTCGTTGATGCTCTTCATCATCTGCTGGCTCACCTGCTGGCCAATCTGCAGACCGGCATAGTAGGCGTTGTCCTTCTTGTTGCCGCTCGACTTGGCGCTCTCGTTGAAGCCCTTGATAAAGGCATCCAGATACGTGGTGTCCACGCCCATGCGGTTCGACAGATACTCTTTCAGGCCCTGCGACTGTGCCATACCGATGGCATAGCTCAGTGTGTCCACATCACTCTTGAGGTTGGCCTTGGGAGTGCCAGTGGTACACGAGGCCAACACGGCAGCCATGAGGGTTGCCAGGATAAAACTTGTCTTTTTCATTGTCTTGTTGTGTGATTTTTGATTATGATTATAAAACTTTTATCAGTTCCACGTCAAATATGAGCGTGCTATAGGGAGGAATGCTCGAGCCCGCACCCCGCTCGCCATAGGCCAGAAGGTAGGGGATGAAGAAGCGGTATTTTGCGCCCTCCTTCATGAGCTGTACACCCTCGGTCCATCCTGCAATTACCTGATTCAGGCCAAAGTCGGCCGGTTCGCCGCGCTTGTAGCTGCTGTCGAAGACGGAACCGTCCAGCAACCGTCCCTCATAGTGGCAGCGCACGGTGTCGGTAGCCTTGGGGCTACGGCCAGTACCCTCCGAGAGTACTTCGTACTGGAGTCCGCTCTTCGTCTGCGTCACTCCGCTTCGGCGGGCGTTCTCCTCCAGGAACACTTTCCCGTCGGCGATGGCCTGCTGAGCCTGCTCCTTCTCCTTCTTCTGGAAGTAGTCGTTCAGCATTGTCTGCGCATCGCGGCTCGACATTGCCGTGGGCTTCCCTTCCATGATGTCGCGGATGCTCTGTGCAAAGTCTTCGATACAGAAGCCTTCGATGTGCATATTCTTTATTTGCTGCCCGATTCCGAGGCCAAGTGCGTAGCTAATTTTGTCCATGCTTGTAGTGAGTATGATGAATTGCGCCGCAAAATTACTACATTTTATTCATCTAACGGGCAAACATGTCGATTTTTTTAGTATTTTTGCGGATAATTCACTAAATAACGGCTTATGAAAGTGGTAGTATTGACGGGCGCAGGCATGAGCGCCGAGAGTGGAATCAGCACATTCCGCGACAACGGAGGGCTGTGGGAACAGTATCGTGTTGAGGATGTTGCAACGCCCGAGGGATGGGCGCGCAACCCCCAGCTGGTGACGGATTTCTACAATGTGCGCCGACGGGAATTGCTCGGTACGGAACCATGTTTGGGACATCGGCTCGTGGCAAGTCTCGAAGACATCTATCCCGATGTGTCGGTCATTACGCAGAACGTGGACAACCTGCACGAAAGGGCTGGCAGCAGCCACGTTGTCCATCTGCATGGCGAACTGATGAAGGTGACCAGCAGCATTTCGCCCAACGATCCGCGCTACATCCAAACGCTTTCGCCCGAACATGTCGAGGTGAAGATGGGCGAGCTGGCGGCCGATGGAAGCCAACTGCGGCCCTTCATCGTCTGGTTTGGTGAGCCGGTACCGCAAATCGAGACCGCCACCGAACTCTGTTCCCAAGCCGACATCTTCATCGTCATCGGCACAAGTCTGAATGTCTATCCCGCCGCCGGTCTCACCTACTACGTTCCCCAGAAGGCATCCATCTACCTGATCGACCCCAAGCCGGTGAAGTGGAACAGCAGTCATCCGTTCCGCCACATCATGAAGGGCGCTTCGGAAGGCATGCAGGAACTACTTTCCATAATTCGCAATTCTTAACTCCATACACTCCTCATGGCTAACGAACTGAAAATCCGCTGCACTAACAACAGGAAGAAGATTTCCCTGCCCTTCGGTTCCAACCTCTACGATGCCTACGAACTCTCGGGTTTGGAAATGCCCTTCGCGCCCGTATGCGCGCGCGTAAATAATAAGGTAGAAGGAATGAGCTACCGCTTCTATAACAACAAGGATGTCGAGTTCATCAGCCTGCAGTCCGACACCGGCATGCGTGTTTATGTCCGCACGCTGTTCTTCGTGCTGGCCAAGGCGGTGGAGGACCTCTTCCCCAACGCCCAGCTCTTCATGGGAGTCCCCATCAGCGGCGGTTTCTTCTGTGGACTGATTCTCGAGCGCGACACTCCGCCGGTGCCCATTCCTCCGGCCATAGTAGCCCGCATCAAGGAGCGCATGCAGGAGATTGTCGATGCCGACATGCCCATCCACTATATCCAGAGCCCCACCGAGGAAGCCATCGAACTCTTCATGCAACGCGGAATGCAGAGCAAGGTGTGCCTGCTGGAGAGTCAGGAGAGCCTCTATACGACCTACTACAAGCTGGACAACAGCATCGACTTCTTCTACGGCTGCCTGCTGGTGCGCACCGGCCTGCTCCATCTCTTCGACCTTGTTCCTCTCAGCGACGGTTTGCTGCTGCGCATTCCCAAGGTGAAGAATCCCAACGAACTGCAAGAGGCCACCAGCCAGACAAAGATGCTCGACGTGATTCGCGAACATCTCCAATGGCAACACATCCTGGGAGTGCGCACCGTAGGTGAGTTCAATGCGGCCGTTCAGGCAGGATATGCCAGCGACCTCATCAACGTCAGCGAGGCCTTGCAGGAGAAGAAGCTCAGCGACATTGTCGACGAAGTCATCCGACGTCAGGCGCGGCTTGTCCTCATTGCCGGCCCCAGCAGCAGCGGCAAGACCACCACGGCCAAGCGAATCGCCACCCTGCTGATGGCCTGCGGAGTGCGGCCCCGCATTCTGAGCACCGACGACTACTTCGTGAACCGAGTGGATACGCCGAAGGACGCAAATGGCGAGTACGACTTCGAGTGCATCGAGGCGGTGGACACCGACTTCTTCAACCAACAGATGAGCGCCCTGCTGCGCGGCGAGGAGGTGGAGCTGCCCCGATACGATTTCCCAACCGGCGAGCGCGTCTTCGAGGGACGACGCCTGCGCATCGGAGCCGAAGATGTCATCATCCTCGAGGGCAACCACGCTTTGAACCCCATCCTCACCCGTCAGATTCCCAACTCGCAGAAGTTCCGCATCTACGTCTCTGCATTGACCACCGTACAGCTCGACGACCACAACCACATTCCGACCGACGACATCCGACTGCTCCGACGCATCATTCGCGACTACAGGTATCGTGGTTATTCGGCGTTCGACACCATCAAGCGTGCCCCCAGCGTGAAGGCTGGCGAGGAAAAGTGGATTCTCCCTTATCAGGAACAGGCCGATGCTACCTTCAACAGCGCCCTCCTCTACGAGCTGGGCGTCATCCGCACGCAGGTGCTGCCCATCCTGGAGCAGGTGCCCGAGCGAGTGCCAGAATATGCCGAAGCATACCGCCTGCGCAAGTTCATCCACTACTTCCGGCCTGTGCCGGGCGACCAAGTGCCGCCCACCAGCCTTCTGCGCGAGTTTGCCGGAGGCAGTTCGTTCCGATACTGATTTCGACCAATAATCAAGACCTAAGAACCCAATGGAACAAGAATCCATAGAGTCGCGCCTTGCCTCGCGCGGGGTGAAGCCCACAGCCATGCGGTTGCTGGTATATCGGGAACTCGACCGGGCGCGCCGTCCGCTCTCGCTCCGCGAATTCGAGGAACGCATGGTGACGGCCGACCGCAGCACCATCTTTCGCACCCTTACGCTCTTCCTCGACCATCACATCGTGCATGGCATCGAGGACGGCAGCGGCACACTCCTCTACGAACTATGCCGCAGCCACGATGAGTGCACTCCCGCCGACCATCACCCCCACTTCTATTGCGACCACTGCCAGCGCACCTTCTGCCTCTACGACCTGCACATCCCGCAGATTGTCCTGCCCGAAGGCTTCGCTGCTTCGTCCGTCAACTACATGATTCATGGCCTCTGTCCCGATTGCCAGTCGAGGCTGACGAAGGATTAGAGTGGGGGATTGGCTCTGACACTCAGAAACTACGGCAACCGCAGCAGATCACAATTCCTCCAGAGCTGCAAAACGTACAAACCGAAATCTGACGAATTCATGCATGAAGTAGATCCAACAACCACCAGTCGCGCCCAAGCCTTTGAATTATGGATGAAGGCTCCCAATCCGATGGTCACATTTTTCAAGACGCTCGATGTAACGCGATTGGTAAGAATAAGTCGAAAGAAGGGGTTGAAGTTCAATATGTTGCTGAACTGGTGCATTGGCCGGGCTGCATCTTCCATTAAGGAATTCTACCTTCTCCCCGTCGGAGACAAACTGATTCAGTACGACTCACTCGCTGTCAATACCATCGTCAAGAACAAGCGGGGAGAGGTCTCCTCTTGCGACATTCTCTTTACTGAAGACATCGATCTGTTCAATCGTCAGTACCTGGAGCATACTGCGAAAGTTGCTGAGAGTTGCAGCGACAGGGACTTGTCGGGCGAATGTATGGTTATCGGCACATCGGCCATCATCGAAACCGAGATTGACGGGGCTGTAGGCATGAACAGCGGCATCTTCAATAATCCGTTCTTGATTTGGGGACGATACAGAAAGAGGTTCTTCCGCTACGAACTTCCCATTTCCTTCCAATTCCATCACACCCAGATGGATGGCGCTCACGCTGGAAGCTTTCTGACAAACTTGCAGGAAGCGATTGGCCGACTATAAGTGGTCCTCTTTTCCCGTCCGTCTCTTGATACCGACCGCTTGTCTCGACAGCGCTGGTGGGTGTTTCGGTATGCACCTTTCGTATCTGTCATCGGCAATTTTCCTATCATCGGCAATTTCCCTGTCATCTCTTTGTGCCTGCATGCTTTGTCGTTAATTATCGGAATCTCTCAGTTCTCGGCATTAAGCGAAAATCGTGGGACTTCAATATTTGCTCTTCATGGCGGATAAACGTTCTCGATGACAAATCGCAGGCATCATTCTGGGGTTGTACAATTCTTCGAGTGAAAAATCGAAAAACAGACTTCACCTCTACACTGACGCATGTAACTTTTTGTATTATAAAAAGATAATAATGTGTATAGAGCGTAAAAATCAAATTCGTCTATACACCTTTTCCCATTTTTCTGCCGACATTTCAGCATATTGAAACTATAATAGCTTGATTCTTAGCCAGTATAGTTTGTGTTTCAAATGCTGAAACAACTTGTTTCAAGCGTTGAAACACTTTGTTTCAAGCGCTGTAATAACTTGTTTCACTTTCAGAAATATAAGTGAAACACTTTTTGCTGTCCTTTTCCTCCCTTTCTCCATAGGCCAGAAACAGCCATTACGGGTGAGTGCGGAAAGGTGAATAGGTGAATAGACGATTTTGTGCTCTATTCACCTATCAGTATGCAGATAGACAGTCGTTTAATGCATGGAGTGAATAGGTGAATAGAGAAATCGAAAATTTTCTGTTGTGAAAATTGTCACAACGAGTTGTTGTCATGGATTTTCGCAGTTCAAATCACGCGAATCCCATCTTACCGCTGGAACACCTCGGGGAAGCGGTGGATGAAATAGACGGGCGTACAGCCCCAGGCGTGGCACGAACTGTTCACCGGGTGGTAGCCGTAGGGACAGATGAAGTCGTCCTTTGGGTCGTAAGCTTCCCAATAAGTGTCGGCACCCTTGCGCACCATGCCTCCCCAGTATTCGATAAGGTAGTCATGCGCCTCCTCCTGCATGTCGCAAAGCATCATGGCATCGATGAGATAATGTGTGCCGTAGGGAGTGCCGGGCATCACACAGCCCTCGGTGGAGAGCGCTGTGCGCAGGGCGCGGGCCCCCTCTTTTTTTGTGAGCACTCCGGACTTGATGAGCCACGTCTGCCCGAGGATGCTCAGCTGGCGCGACGGTCCGCTCAGGGCCACACCCCGCTTGGCATCGAAGCAATGCTTGCGGGCGGCAGCCGTCATGCGCTTGATGAGCTTGGGATAGTCGGCCACCTCGCTCTCGCGACCCAGACGGCGCGCCAGTTCGTAGGTCTGCTGCAGGGCAAAGATGGTGGCACCCTGCATGGGAGTGGTCACATCCAGTCCGTCGCGCCAGTCGAAGAAGAGCCACAGCGGACAATGCTCGCGGTCGAAGAGGCCATCCTCGCCCACGAACGCCAATGCAGCCTCTACCTGCTTCAGCGCTACGGGCCACAGGTCGTTGGCCGTGGTGCGGTCATCTGTGTCGATCAGATATTCGAGCAACGACGAGTTCCACAGCAGACTGTAAGTGAGGCAGACGGAGATGTCCTGCGCATGAGGCTTGGGTTCCTCGAAACAGTTGGAGATAACCACTCCGCCCTCCGTTGCCAGCGCGGCAAAGAGATACAGGCAACGCTTGGTCATCAGATTGTTGCGGAACGAATAGCGGTTGGCCAGCGACTCCAGATACATATCGCCCACCCACAGGCGGCGGTCGCGTTTCGGTCCGTCCTCATAGACCGTCTGCATACATTCGTGCAGGGTGGCCACACCTACCTCGTTGATTCGCTTCACGATGTCGGGGCAGCTGGGTTGCAGTTGCGTCTGCACCTTGCCGGCCGACGACTGTGCCTTGAACCACATATCGTCGAGGGCAAAGTCCCAGGAACTATGTCCCATCAGCTCAATCTTCAGGTATCGGAATGCGACGCGGCGGGGAATCGTAATGGGCTGACCGACATTCGTCACGGTGACCACCTCGTCCTGCATCCATGCGCGGTTCAGTCCTGCCTTCCACGGATCGAGCGGCACGTTTAGTTCGGCCGGCACCTCGCCGAAGGTGAACTTCAGCCGGATGGGTGCATCCTGGCAGTTGGTCAGTTCCTTTACATGAAAGGTGAAGTAGCCCACCAGATGGCGGCCGAAGTCGAGCGTCACCTCCCGTTGTGCGTTAAAGTTGGCCGAGTACAGTGCTTCGGGCTCGCCCGTCTTCTCGTAGCGCCATCCCTGATAGGCCGCTGCATCCTGCACCGCTTTCACGATGGCCGCAGGCCGCACCGTCTCGTAGTGCAGCTCGGGCTTCGACGCTTCGGCAATCTCGAGCCATCGCGCCCGTACATCTTTTTTATATACATCGTCGGCCCGCACAGCCGATATCGCCATCACACAGAGGACAAGGGACAGAATCTTCTTCATTTCGTTTCATTTTTTGTTTCTCCCCACAAAGGTAACTATTTTTTTCGGAATGCAGACGAAAAACCTGTTTTTCTGCATTCTCCTGCCCCGAAAAACGGCCGCTCAACGAAAACGAACTCGATGATAGCGCTATTTGCAAAATGCAAAAAAGCCTCTGCTTGCTGTTGCAATAGCTCCTGCTTGCTGTTGCAAAGACGCCTGCTTGCTGTTGCAAAAGTCGCTTTTTTGCCGAAAAATAACGGGCGGCCAAGTATATAGAGGTATAAATACTATTGAATAGTATTATATTAATAGTTGTAGTAGTTAACAGTTGTAGTTAGTAGTATTGTAATATAATCGTTTACTCTTTCTCCTCCCCGCGAAATCCACCCGAAGTGCACAAAATTCATTGTCCCAATTGTCACGCTTTGGGAAAAAGCCCTCTCTGCCAGCGAAAGAAAGTGTCCTCTTTTTTTGTGCAGAAAACCGCAAAAATGCAGCAGCCTTCGACTCCAATTCTTGGAACCGTAGCTTGCTACGCTTCTACAGCCTTGAAGCCAAATCTGCTCAAAAAAAGTCTAAGCTTAGTTCAAAGCTAATTTTTAGAACCCACCTTATACCATTGTTATTTGACTACATTTTTCTTTCCTCTCTTGATATAGATGCCTTTCGCGGTTGGTTTCCCGTCCAACTTCATACCGTCGAGCGAGTACCAGAAGTCCCCGTTCTGATTTTCCCAAGGGAAGGCTTTTGTTTCCTCACTTTCGGGAGAGAGGGACGATATCCCCGTCGCATCATCGCTGAAACCAAGGACGAAGGTGCGGACGCCGGCAGAGCCGTCGAGGTCTACATGGAAGTAGGCACGGCAGGATTTCACATAATACTGGCCGTCGGCATTGTTGGCGGCATTGGGATAGTAGAGTGTGCTGCTTTCACCTATGAACAGGTTGCTCTTGTCGTTTGGGGTGAGCGATGCCGGGCTGTAGGTTCCGATGAATTGTACGGTACCGAAGCCGCTGTTCTTTGCCTCCACGGTGCCGGCCTCGGTACTCGTCACAGTCACGCTGGGAAACACGGGATTGGCAATGTCCGAGCCCTCCGTCCACTTCACGATGTAGGGGCGTTGCTCAATCATCATCGTGCATAGACGGCGGTAGAGTTTCTGCTCGGCGGTGAGGGTGTCTTCGGGCTGTGCCTGAAGTGTATTCAGCTTTGCGATTTCCTCCTTCTCATGCTGTTCAATGTCGTTCAGCAGAATGCGGTTCTTCTCGAGCAATACCTTATTATATTTATGCGCGCGAAGGAAGAGGTAGGCTATGAGCAGCAGAATGATGCCTGCGGCGACAAACAGCAGGCGATGGAGAGATACCGTATATTGCAGACTTTTTATCCGAAGGTCCCGTTCGTGGGTTTGGTAGATGACGGCCAGCTCGGCAGCATCGCTCTTCTTTTGTCCGACAAGGGCTGAATTGATGGCGGCATTGATGCTGTCGGCAATAGCCAGAGCCTCGTCGTTGCGTCCGCATTTCCTGTAAACCAGATAACGGGGAGACAGAAGGCTGGTGATTTGGTCGAAAGTCATTCGTTCTCCTTCGGAGAGTGCGTCGGAACTGTCGAGTTGCTCGTACCAGGAGGCGGCCTCGTCGTAGCGTCCCGCAGCCATCAGGTAGCAAATGGCTTCCTGTATGTTACCCCCAGAGGAAATATAGCTACGTGGAATGGCGGCATAGGTGTCAGCAGCCTCCCTCGCATGGCCCGTGGCCTGCAGGTATTGGGCTTTGTACAAGGCCAGGCTCCCTTTTTGTTCTTCAATCAGAATGGAGTCGCCGACACCGATCTGTTCGCAGGTGAGGAGTTCCTCCTCGTAGCGTCCGAGCCACTTCCCCGCTTCGTCATATTCCCCGTTCTCGAAGAAGGATAAAAAGATGTTCGCGCAAATCATGGCCATATTGAAGTCTCCTCTATTCTCGCCGCCTAAGACAGTCAACTGATTCTGATAAACCTTAGCAAAGGTCTGCTTCGCCGCTTCGGGCATAGCCAAATGCATCTGGCATTGAGCCATCAGGGAGAGCAAACCTGACTTGGATGCGGCGGGAAAGAGTTTTTGGCCTTCAACCTTATCCAATACTTCGCTGACGACGGCCAGCGTACCTTCCATATCGCCCCGCTGATAGCGCATACAGGCATAGCGGTAGCCTGCTTCGGCGTAAAGGTCCCAGTTCTGCGACGGCTCGTCTAAAAACATTTCGTAGGCTTTCTTGTAGAACAACTCCGCCAGCCGCATCTGCCCGGCCTCATCGTAAACCAAGCCTTCATTTAAACAGCCTATCGCGGTATTAATGTTGTCGTACTTGGAGGCGACAGGCTTCTCTTTGCAGCCGCTCAAGACCATTGCGGTGCATAGTATCAGGGACAGGACGGAGGAGTATCTTCTCATAGCTTATTCTGTATTTCATTGCAAAAGTACGCAAAGAAAGTCTGACAGATGTTTCGTATTTGGGAAAAAGTGTATCAAAACTGGGATTTCTGACGAAAAGGGAAACGAATCTGAGCTGCAACGCAACCTGCAGCCAGAAGGTGACGACCTTAACTGAAGTGCTTTCTTCCAGATGTGGAACCACAGGCAGGCTTCCTAAAAAAATGTGAAATAATCGCTGAAAACTTGTGCGACTTCAATCTTTTTCCTACCTTTGCACCCGCAATCGAGGGATTGCGCCGAAAAACGACTATATCATAATCAAAGAAATGTTTCAGAGCTATCAAGTCATGCAGTTGCGAAGCCGATTGACCTAACGGTATGCGGCGTAGCTACACATCTATGTGCAAAGCAATGACGAATGCGGCACATCGCGATATGTGCACCGAGGGATTACTATATCCCGACGGCAGCGAGATGTCTGGCGATAGTGACCGCGAAGCGTTTCTTTGACTTATTGTTACACCCTCATTCTTGAAAAGCCCCTCGCCCGGCTTCTCCCCTTTGCTTATCCCGAACGCTCCGGACTGTCTGACTGTGCCGAGCGTTCCTGAATCATTCCTTTACTTTCTAATCTGTTTACACTATGACGAAGAATATGTTTTGTGCCATCCGCACACAGAAATCGTGCGAATGGCTGGGGTACACCGATGCCCCTTTGTGCGTTTATATAAGTATCCAACCCTCACGCCGCCCGCTGTCCACCTATCGGGTGTGCGTATTCAATCATGATTTGTATCCCCTCGCCGAGGGCTACTGCATCAGCCGGGATGTAGCCTCCGTGCGCGGGAAGGACGAGGACGGGAATCCCGTCTTCAAGCTGGAGTTTGCCCCAAAGGGTGAATTCTGTTGGTATCCCGGCGAATATGTGGCAGTACTCTATCGGGGGCGCGAGCCGCAGAGTCGCTGCCGCTTCCGACTTCCCGACGCGGACGACATAGAGGCAACGGCCGAAATGGAAACCTACGAGCGGGGCAGCGACGACTATCTGGCTGCGCGAGACCTCTATCCGAGTGTATTCCGATTCTTGCCGTCCGACTGCAGCAAGTCGGGCTTCAAGCAGCAGCTGACGGCCTTCTATGCCCGAGAGAAGTCGAGGAAATGCCTCACGGAGGCCGGACTGGGCGAGGAGGATCCGTTCACAGAATTCTTCCAGATGCTGGACTGCGAGATAATCGGGACACCAAAGAGCCAGCACAGCCGACACATCGCGGTGAAGGTCGTGGCGGGCAATCCTCTGGATGCTGTGTCTGCGCTGGTGCGGGCACTGCCGGTTCTGGACCATCCTTCATCAGTCGGCGCAAGACGCGAAGTGTGGAATATCCAGAAGATGCTGGAGGAGAAGAGGATGGCACTGCCCCAAGCGGCACCCGACGAGACGCTGATTATCCACAACCTGACGAACCTCTACGAAGGCGGCAATGCAGGCACCACACTCGCCGAGGCGCTGACTGCGGCACTTGCGGACCAGCATTTTGTCCGCAACCGCATCGTGCTCTGCGACAGGCAGGAGGTCATCGAGTCGCTCTTCGCCCACCGTCCGGAACTGCTGGCCTATTTCCCAACCGAGAACCACCTGACAATAGACAGTGCACCCTCGCTGCTATGCTTCACCCGCCAATTGTTCGACAGCCTGCGCCGCCAGCACTTCGAGATTGACGATGCGACGATGCGACGCATTTCGGCGATGCTCTACATCAGTTGGGAGGGGAACGAGCGCATAGAGACATCGGCCATCGACGAACTGGTCGACGAGATAATGAGGCGCCACTCGCAGCGGCTTCTGGAGCAGATGTCGGGCTCAGCCCTGTCGGACGGCGAGAGTCGCCAACTGCACTATTCCGATGTGGAGAGTACGTTCGAGGAGTATCGCAAGCAGCGCATCGAGGCCGAACGGAAGGCATACATTTCGGATGTCGAGTCGCTCGTCAGCATCGACGATTGTCCGGCCATGCAGGCGCTGAACGCCCTGACCGGGCTGGAGCGAGTAAAAAGCGAAGTGTCGCAGGCACTCATCATGGCTCGCTTCTCGGCCCTTCGCCAAAGCTATCGTCTCGAGGAGCCGTCCGCCGGGCGCCACCACATGCTTTTCGTGGGCAATCCGGGAACGGGCAAGACGACCGTCGCCAAGCTGATCGGCGAAATATATCATCGGCTGGGAGTGCTCTCCAAAGGGCACACTGTGGTCTGCGACCGAGCCTCGCTCGTCGGGCGATACATCGGCGAATCGGAGGAGAAGGTGAGCACAAAGCTCGAGGAGGCAAGGGGCGGTGTACTCTTCATCGACGAGGCCTACTCGCTCTATGCCGACAGCACCGACCGCGACTTCGGCCGTCATGTTATCGAGTGCCTGCTCACCGCGCTGTCCGAGCCTGAGCCGGACATGATTATCATCTTTGCCGGCTACGAGGACCGGCTGTCGTCGCTCTTCGACGTGAATCCCGGCCTGCGCGACCGTTTCCCCATCACGCTGCATTTCGACAACTTCTCGGCCGACGAACTCTACGCCATCATTCGCTCGCTGGCCGAACGACGTCACTTCGCGTTTACGGCCTCGGCTGAGGAAGCCGTCCGCCGTCTCATTGCCCGCAGACTCGCCGTTCGCGATGCACAATTCGGCAATGCGCGCTGGGCCACGAACATCTTCGAACTGGGCATCCTGCGAGCAATGGCCGAGCGCACCATGAAGTCCCTCTCGGCAGCAAGCGACGAACGAATGCGTCTCGCGCTGCTCGACAATCCCGAGACGCTGACTCACATCACCGAGGATGACATCCACTTGGCCGAGACGCAGTATATCGAGGCTGTGGCGCCGCGAAAGTCGTCCACCCATCGGATCGGATTCCTTGCGCAGAGTGCCTGAGGTGGATGGACCAGCCGAAAGTACTCTCACTCGAAAAAGATTCAAATAGATTTGGCTTTTCGCTCACTTAATCGTACCTTTGAGCTGAGCTCGAAGGTACTTGCATTCGAAAAAGCAAAAAGAAATTCAGACATTTCTTTGGCTTTTCGCTCACTTAATCGTACCTTTGAGCAGAGCTCGAAGGTACTTGCATTCGGAAAAGCAAAAAGAAATTCAGACATTTCTTTGGCTTTTCGCTCACTTAATCGTACCTTTGTATCTTGATTGACTCAATACGAAACAAAGGAGAGGAGAGTACTGGCGGCGAACCCTTGAACTCTTGCGCTCGGCTCTGCCGCTTCGCCTTTAGTGCGAAGAACTCTTGAACCCTTGCCCCCAACTGCTATGAAAGAAAGAAATCATGCCTTCGACCTCCTATGCGGCATCTGCATCGTGCGGATGGTGACGCTGCACATAATGACGATGTGCGGCAAGAACGACGAGCCTTGGTGGGTCGAAATCATGTATTGGAGCTACTTCTTCATGAGTTTCTTCTTCTTCAAGGCCGGCTATTTCAACAAAGGAGTGCAGGGCGAGACCTGGCCCTACCTGAAGGACCGCTTCCGTCGGCTGCTCGTCCCCTGGGCCACCTGCGGTCTGTTGGGCAACGCTGTGTATTTCGCATTCCTGCCGCGAATGATAGCCCGCTACCACAAGCCCATCGAGCCACTTTCGTGGGACCATCTGTGGGAGACGTCGTCCCACTACGGCAACAATCCCACTTGGTTTCTCCTCTCCTTCTTCATGTCCTACGTAGTAGTGCATTTCATTGAGAAGGTGCCTCGACTCCACTGGATAGTGGCAGCGTTCCCACTTGTGGGAGTGTGGCTTTGGCAGATAGGTAATCCACTGTGGCTGAACCTGAACAACGTCTTCATGGGCGTATTCTTCTTCTACGTCGGTCGGCTGTGGTCGTGGCTGATGGTGCATGCGGGACGGCGCACGATGCTGGCTGTCTCATTGCTGCTGCTTGCCGCCTTCGTGGCATGCAACACGCTGTGGCACGGGAATTACTCGATGAGTAACAACACGTTTCGCGACAATCCCTGGGCAGGACTTGTGGGCGTCACACTTGCGCTCACAGGCATTGCCGGCGTACTCCTCGCACTGCGCCTTCCCAGAATTCCGCTCATCAACTACATTGGCGAGCACTCGATGGTCTTCTTCCTGCTCCACTATCCGATGCTCTATGCCTACAAGTTCGCCCATCTGAGCTTCGGCCGCAGCATCTATCACCACCTCGACGATGTCTTCATCCTCATTCCGCTCATCTTCGGCCTCTGTGCCTGGCTTGTACCCTACTTCGAGGCTGTACCTTGGCTGAGCGGACGATACGCTGCGACTGCGAGTAAAGCGAGAGGATACTAAGGCAAGCATCGGCTCCCGCGACGCGTTGCATCGGCTTCCGCGACGTGTCGCATTGGCTCCTGCGAAGTGTCGCGTTTTCGAATTGTCTCAAATCGCAGATTGGCTCTCCCCCTTGCGGCAAAAGACGACACTTTCGGTGAAGAAAAGTAGTCGGCGCGAGACATTTTTAACGTCGAAAGGATGAAGCGAAAGACTGTCTCGACACTTTCTTCCCCAGAAATTTGGAACGAAACGGGATTTGTCGTAAATTTGCAGAAAATCAAACAGAGACAAGAACATGAGAAATGCAAGATTAGTGACTCTAATGAGCTGCCAGTGGGCCGATATGGACCTCGAAACCCTCTGCAGCAAGGCAGCCGAAATGGGCTACGATGGTATCGAACTGGCCATCTGGGGCAATCACCTGGACCCGCTGAGGGCTGCGCAGGACGACAAGTATGTCGAGAGCATCAAGGCCGTCTTCCGCCGTCACGGGCTGGTGGTCAAGGCTTTGTGCGCCCACGTACCCAGTCAGTGTGTCGGCGACTATGCCGACCCGCGACTGAACAACTTCGCTCCCGCCGAACTGGCCGACAATCCCGACGGCATTCGCCAATGGGCCATCGAGACGATGAAGGCTTCGGCCGTCGCTGCCCGCAAGCTGGGAGCCTACTGTGTGACGGGCTTCACGGGCTCGCCCATCTGGAAATACATGTATTCCTTCCCACAGACCACCGAGGAGATGATCGAGCGCGGATATCAGGAGATATACGACCTGTGGACACCCATCCTCGACGTCTTCCGGCAGGAGGGCATCAAGTACTGCCTCGAGGTGCATCCGGCCGAGATAGCCTTCGACTACTACAGCACCAAGCGCCTGCTCGAGAAGTTCCGCGACCGTCCCGAGTTCGGCCTGAACTTCGACCCCAGTCACCTTCAATGGCAGGGTGTTACGCCGCACATCTTCCTCGAGGACTTCATCGACCGCGTCTATCATGTCCACATGAAAGACTGTGCCGTCACCCTCAACGGACGCAACGGACTGCTGGGCTCGCACATCGACTTCGGCGACCTGCGGCGCGGATGGAACTTCCGCTCGCTGGGTCACGGCGACGTGAACTTCGAGGAAATCATCCGGGTGCTGAATGCCTACGGCTACGACGGTCCCCTCTCCGTCGAGTGGGAGGACTCGGGGATGGACCGCGAGTTCGGCGCTCGCGAAGCCTGCGAGTTCGTGCGGCGAATCGACTTCCCGCCCTCCGACATCAAGTTCGACGAGGCGATAAAGAGCTGAAAGAAAGAATAGTATAATCGTGAATCATGAATTGTATGAAGGACAGAAAACTTAGAATGGGCATGATCGGTGGCGGCGGAAACGCCATGATTGGCCCCATCCATCTGCGCGCAGCATTGATGGAGAACGACATAGAACTCGTATGCGGATGCTTCAGCCGCAACTATCAGACCTCGCTCGAGACTGGGCAGAAGTGGCACCTCCCGCAGGAACGCATCTATCACGACTATCGCGAGATGATGGAGCGCGAAGCACAGCTTCCAGTCGGAGAGCGAATGGACTTCGTGGCCGTCGTTACGCCCAACAAGGTGCACTACGAGCAGGCAGCACTCGCCCTCGATATGGGATTCGACGTAGTGCTCGACAAACCCATGACCTTCTCGCTCGAGGAGGCCCTGAAACTTGAGGAAAAAGTTCGCCAGACGGGACGCACTTTAGCGCTGACGCACACCTATTCGGGCTATCCCGCCGTCAAGGAGATGAAGACGCGCATCGCCGAGGGACAGCTGGGGCGGCTCAGGCTCGTCTATGTGGAATACACCCAGGGCTGGCTCTCGGAGCGCATCGAACTGCTGGGCGGCAACAATGCCGGATGGCGCACCGACCCCTCGCAGACAGGCAAGGGAGGCTGTGTGGGCGACATCGGCACCCACGCCTGGCACCTCTCGGAATACATCACCGGAGAGCAGGTGGTCGAACTATGTGCCGAACTCAGTACGTTTGTCGAAGGGCGGCCCGTCGATGACAACGCCGCAGCATTCCTCCATTTCACAGGCGGACTACGCGGCGTGCTGCATGCCACTCAGGTGGCGGCCGGCGAGGAGAACCGACTTGCTATCCGAGTCTATGGCGAGAAGGGAGGCTTCGAATGGCACCAGATGGAGCCCAACACGCTGACCATCCGATGGGCCGACCGTCCCGCCGAGATAGTCCGCACGGGCAACGGCTACATGTCTCCGCTGGCAAAATGGAATACGCGCACTCCCGGAGGACATCCCGAGGGATACATCGAGGCATTTGCCAACATCTATCGCAACTTCGTCCACACCGTCAGAGCCAAAGCTGCCGGCGAGACGCCCCGTCCCGAATATCTTGACTTCCCCGACGTCCACGATGGTGTGCGAGGACTCCAGTTCATCGAGACGATGGTCGCGTCGGGATATGGCGAGGAGCCCAAGTGGGTGAAGTGGGTAGAGAAGTAAGCCGCTCATGGAACATCTGTCAACTCCGGAGGGCACAAAGGAAGAGCGATATCGTGCCTTGCTGCCGCAAATCGAGGCGTTGCTTGAGGGCGAGCCCGACCCGATAGCCCGAATGGCCAATATGGCAGCAGCGCTTCACGAGACATTCCGCTTCTGGTGGACGGGCTTCTATCGCGTAATGAGCATCGGGCCCAGCTCTGCCGACTCACCCGACGAAGAGCTGGTGCTGGGTCCCTTTCAGGGTCCGATTGCCTGCACGCGGATCGGACGAGGGCGAGGAGTGTGCGGCACTGCTTGGGCGAAGAGCGAGACACAGGTGGTGCCCGACGTCGAGCAGTTTCCCGGACACATCGCCTGCTCGTCGGCTTCGCGCAGCGAGATTGTCGTGCCCGTAGTCCGCGAGGGGAGAGTCGTCGCCGTACTCGACATCGACAGCGAACACCTCGCCACCTTCGACGCCACCGACCGCCTTTGGCTGGAGCAAATCGTCGCGCTGCTGTAGACAGAGAGGATTGTCAGCATTTATTGCAACTCGGGCAAAACGCGCGGAATATCAATAATATCCACACAAAAAGCCCGGCCTGAATCGTCACTTTCGGCGATCTCTGGCCGGGCCTCTTATTTCAGCTACAAGCAGAAATCACTTCAGGCTGAAGCCGACCTCGCAGGGAAGATTGTCGGAGGCATTACCCACGAATGCCACGAAGTCGCCGGCTTCGGCCTTCCAGTCGCCAGCCGTCTCGTCCCAGAAGGAGAGGGCACGACGGTCGACGGAGAGTGTGACATCGCGGCTCTCTCCAGGCTTCAGGAGAACCTTCTGGAAAGCCTTCAGCTCCTTGTAGGGCCGCTCGACGCTGCACTCCACATCGTGAATGTAGAGCTGTACCACCTCGGCGCCCTCGCGGCTGCCCGTATTGCGCACGTTGACGGTGAACGACATATTGCCGTTGGTCGTCGTCTTCTTGCTGGCACGCAGGTTGCTGATTTCGAATGTGGTGTAGCTGAGACCGTGACCGAAGGCGAAGCAGGGCGTAAGCTGCTGCTTGTCGACCCATCGGTAGCCTACGTAGATGCCCTCCTTGTATTCCTCGTCGATGATGCCCGTTCCCTCGCGCCAAGTGCCGGGGAAGGCATCGAGCGCATGCGCGCCCACCTCCTGCAGGCTGTTGGGCCACGTAAAGGGAAGCTTGCCGCTGGGGCATACGTCGCCCACCAGCACGCCAGCCAGCGCATAGCCGGCCTCGCTGCCGATGAACCATCCCTGCACGATAGCAGGCACCCGAGCCCTCCAGGGCATCGTGACGGCATTGCCCGAGATATTCACGTAGATAGTACGGGGATTGGCAGCAGCAAGTGCCACGATCAGGCTGTCCTGCGCGTAGGGCAGGTCCATCGTCTTGCGGTCGTGTCCCTCGCAGTCCTGATAGTCACTCTTGTTCAGACCGCCGAAGATGATGACGTAGTCGGCACCCTCGGCTTTGGTCACAGCTTCGGCAATCAGTTCGTCGGCCGAACGGTCCTCGCGTAGATCCTGCCCAGTGGTCACTCCGTTGTAGCTTCCGCCCACATCGCCCACATAGCCGCGGGCATAGTCCACCTCCACCTTGCCGGCAAGTCGGTCGCGTAGGCCCTGCAGCGGCGAAATCTCGTGCTGAGCCTTCAGGCTGCTGGAGCCGCCGCCGACGGTCATCATCTTCACGGCGTTCTCACCCACGACGAGGATGCGTTTGGCTTTCTCGATGTCGATAGGCAGGAGGTTGCCCTCGTTCTGCAAGAGGACGATGCCTTCGTGGGCAATCTGGTGGGCAGCATCATAATGGGCCTCGGAACAGAGTGCGCCGTAGGGGCGTTCGCGGTTCATCGTCGTGCGGAAGAAGAGCCGCAAGACGCGGCGCACCTTTGTGTCGAGCTCGTCGGTCGTGTAGCGTCCCTCGTTGATGGCACGCTCGTATTGGCGGGAGAGGAAGTACTGGTCGTAGGCGTTCGTGGCACCCATCGTGAGTCCGTCGGTCCACGTGCCGAACTCCATATCGAGTCCGTTTTTGACAGCCTGGTCGAGGTCGTGCGTACCGCCCCAGTCGCTCACCACTACGCCGTCGAAGCCCCAGTCGGTCTTCAGTATCTGGTTCAGGGTGTACTGGTTGTGGCAGTTGTGCTCGTCCTTATACAGGTTGTAGGCACCCATGATGCCCCACGCATGTCCCTCAGTGACGGCAGCCTCGAAGGCGGGCAGGTAGATCTCGCGGAGCGCGCGGTCGCTGACGATGACGTTCACCTGGTGGCGATACTCCTCGTCGTTGTTCAGGCAGTAGTGCTTGACGCACGAAGCCACTCCGAGCGCCTGCATCCCCTGCACGTAGGGCACCACCATGCGGCTGGCCAGATAGGGATCCTCACCCATGTATTCGAAGTTTCGCCCGCCGAGCGGAGTGCGGTAGATGTTCACTCCGGGGCCGAGAATCATGTTCTTGCCGCGATAGAGTGCTTCTTCGCCCAGGCTGTGGCCGTAGAGTCGGGCTACGTCGGGATTCCAGGTGGCAGCGAGACAGGTGAGTGCGGGGAAGGCCACACACGAGTCGTTGGTCTGTCCGGCCTGTTCCCATTCGTCCCACAGCACATCGGGGCGCACGCCGTGAGGGCCGTCGTCGGTCCAGAAGTCGGGGAATCCGAGACGCTTCACTCCGGCGCTGGAGAACTTGCTCTGTGCGTGAATGACGTTGATCTTCTCGGTGAGGGTCATGCGCCGGAGGGCATCCTCGACGCGTTCCTCGATGTCCTTGGCGGGATTCAGATAGACGGGCACCTGAGACTCACCTTCGGCGGAGGGTTTGCAAGCTGTCAGCAACACGGCGGACATCAGGCCTGCGAAAACGATTTTCTTTCTCATAATGAATAGTTTGTATCGATTGCTGATGGATTCAGGGGGGGTCAGCGCTTTGGGAAAAAGAAAACCCCGAAAGCGTGCCGTTGCTTACTTTCAGGGTCTTCTGTCTGTGTGTGTGTCATTTGTGTCTGGTAGCGGGAAAGGGACTTGAACCCTTGACCTTCGGATTATGAATCCGACGCTCTAACCAGCTGAGCTATCCCGCCAGCCTCAAATTTGCGGGTGCAAAGGTATGAATTTATTTTCGTTCCCACAAGAAAAAGAGAAGTTTTTTCTGTCATAGCCCAAAACTTTTACGTTTTTTCGTTCCGTGCGGAGTGGCGGAAACGTTCGCTCTTCTGAAAACTGTATACTGTATACTGTATCACATAGCCTCTGTGCATCCACGAGTTGATCATCTTGTTGCAGCGATTTCCCTCGTTGCTCATCCCGTGCTGCTGACGGCTGCTCTGACCGCCTTGGGCACTACCTCGTGCATGGGCTGACCGACATCCCCACTCCCCCCCCCCACAACGAGGAGGGGGAGACGGGGAGAGGGGACAGCGCACCGACGCAGAAATCCGAGTGCGCAAGCAGCGCTCAGATTTGCATTTGACTCTCGCACGCATGCACGAAGAAATACTCGCACGCATGCACGAAGAAATAAATGTGGCGACGATTGCTGCTGTTTGGAAAAAAAATCGTACTTTTGCACACGATTTTCAGCTTACTTGGCATGAGGTTTATCAAAAAGTTGGACATGTTTATCCTGAAGACCTACCTGCTGCTCTTTGCAGGTACGTTCTTCATCTGCCTGTTCATCTTCCTGATGCAATACACGTGGCAGCATGTCGAGAAGCTCATCGGGAAGGGACTGTCGTGGGACGTGCTGGCCAAGTTCTTCTATTACAGCGGACTGACGCTCGTGCCAATGTCGCTCCCGCTGGCCATCCTGCTGGCAAGCCTGATATCCTTCGGCAATCTGGGGGAGAAGTTCGAACTGCTCTCGATGAAGGCTGCGGGCATCCCGCTGGTGCGCATCCTGCGGCCCGTGCTCTGCTTCGTGCTCGTCGTGTGCGGCGCGAGTTTCTACTTCCAGAACAAGGTGCTGCCCGAGGCGACGAAGCAGCTGGCCACACTCATCTGGAGCATGAAGCAGAAGTCGCCCGAGCTGGAGATTCCCGAGGGAATCTTCTACAGCGAAATCCCGAACTACAACCTCTTCGTGGAGCACAAGGACCCGAAGACGGGCGTGCTCTACGGCGTGATGATATACAACAATACGGGCAACGCCGACGAGACGCAGATCGTGCTTGCCGACAGCGCCCGACTGCAGAGCACGGCCGACAAGATGCACCTGAAACTGACGCTCTACAACGGCGAACGCTTCCGCAACATGGACACCCGCAACGGCAACATGCTGCGCGCCGAGGTGCCCTACATGCGCGAGTCGTTCATCAACGAGGTGGACCTGATCCCCTTCGACGGAAACTTCAACATGATGGACGCCAACCTCTTTGCCGGACATGCGAAGACAAAAGAGCTGAGGGGCATCATCGCAGGCATCGACTCGCTGCGCCACCTGACCGACAGCATCGGGCACTTCGTGGCGAAGGAGGCGCTGACGCGGTACATCGACAAGTCGATTCCCGAGGGCGTAGAGGACTCGGCACGCATCGTGGCCGACGAGGCCGAGAGCCGACTGACCATCGACTCCATCTACGACAGGCTGACCAACGAGCAGCGCACATCGGCCTGGAAGGTGGCGGTGTCGAGGGCACAGGCGATGGAGTCGAACTACGACTTCCACGGAGTCATTGCCGCCGACAACAACCTCACCCTGCGCCAGCACCAGATAGCAGCCAACCAGAAGTTCACCCTCTCGCTGGCCTGCCTGCTGTTCTTCTTCATCGGTGCGCCGCTGGGAGCCATCATCCGCAAGGGGGGACTGGGCGTGCCGGTCGTCATCAGCGTGCTCATCTTCATATTCTACTACATGGTGAACGTGGGCAGCGAGAAGATGGCCAAGACGGGAACGTGGAACATCACCTCGGGCGTATGGCTCAGCAGCGCCGTCCTGCTGCCCATCGGGCTCTTCCTCATCAATCGGGCCAACAAGGACAGCGTGGTGTTCAACATCGAGGCCTACCGCAACTTCTTCTACCGCCTGCTGGGTCTGCGAGCCCACCGACGCCTCGCGCCCAAGGAGGTCGTCATCGACAATCCCGACTACCCCGCCCTGAGCGAGGAGCTGGAAAGGCTCGTAGGCGAGTGTAACAACTATGTACAGACAAACAGCCTGCGCCGAATGCCCGACTACATCCGCATCTTCTTCCACTACGCGGAGGACAAGACGGTCATCGGACTGAACGACAGGCTCGAGCAGCTCGTGGAACAGCTCCACAACTGCCGCGACAACGTGATCATAGGCCACCTGAACGAACTGCCCATACTGGTGCCGGACGCCCATACGCGGCCTTTCCGCAATGCACGGCTCAACGTGGCCGCGGGACTATTCCTGCCCTTAGGCATCTTCTTCTTCCTGCGCATCTGGCGCTACCGACTGCGCCTGTGGTACGACATGCAGCAGATACAGAAGCATGCCACCAGCATCCGTAAACGAATCATCAACAAACATATAGCACATGAGCGAGCAAGTTAGACTGAGCACAATAGAAGAGGCATTGGCCGACTTCCGAGAAGGGAAGTTCGTCATTGTGGTCGACGACGAAGACCGCGAGAACGAGGGCGACTTCATCACGGCGGCCGAACTGATCACACCCGAGAAGGTGAACTTCATGCTGCAGAACGGCAGAGGCGTGCTCTGCGCACCAATCACCATCGGCCGGGCACAACAGCTGGAGCTGCCCCAACAGGTGCAGGAAAACACCAGCATGCTGGGCACGCCGTTCACAGTGACGGTCGACCTACTCGAGGGATGCTCGACGGGCGTCAGCACTCACGACCGCGCCGCCACCATCCGCGCGCTGGCCGACCCCACACGGAAGTCCACCGACTTCGGACGTCCGGGACACATCAACCCCCTCTACGCACAGGAAAAAGGCGTACTGAGCCGAGCAGGACACACCGAGGCAGCAGTCGATCTGGCCACCCTCGCCGGACTGCAACCCGCAGCAGCACTCATCGAAATCCTCAACGAGGACGGCACGATGGCCCGCATGCCGCAGCTGAAAGAGGTGGCCGCGCGGTTCGGACTGCACATCATCACTATCAAGGACCTCATCGCCTACCGCATGAAGCGCGAGTCGCTCGTCGAGAAAGGCGTCGAGGCCGACATGCCCACACTCTACGGACACTTCCGCGTAATCCCCTTCCGACAGAAGAGCAACGGACTGGAACACGTAGCGCTCACGATGGGACACTGGGACGACGACGAACCCGTACTCGTGCGTATGCACAGCAGCTGCCTCACGGGCGATGTCTTCGGCAGCCGGCGCTGCGACTGCGGCGAACAGCTCCATCAGGCGATGCAGCTCATAGCTCGCGAGGGACGCGGCGTAGTCGTCTATCTGAATCAGGAGGGACGCGGCATCGGACTCATGAACAAGATTGCCGCCTACCGATTGCAGGAACAGGGCGACGACACCGTAGATGCCAACATCCATCTGGGCTTCCGTCCCGACGAACGGGAGTATGGCGTCGGCGCACAGATTCTGCGCGAGCTGGGCATCTCGAAGCTACGTCTCATCACCAACAATCCTGTGAAGCGCGTCGGCCTCGAGAGCTACGGACTGGAAATCGTGGAGAACGTACCCGTAATCATCGAACCGAACGAATACAACCGCCGCTATCTCGAGACAAAGAAGAACCGCATGGGCCACAAGCTATAGGGACCCTTGAACCCTTGCGCTCAAAACCTCATAACCCCATAACCTCATAACCTCATAACCCCATAACCTCAAAACCTCATAACCTCAAAACCTCATAACCCCATAACCTCAAAACCTCATAACCTCAAAACCTCAATCTATGATTTGTGAACTATCAGAACGAATGAACCGACTGGCACCAAGTGCCACTTTGGCTATGAGCCAGCGCAGCAGCGAGCTGAAGGCTCAGGGCGTAGACGTGATAAACATGAGCGTGGGCGAACCCGACTTCAACACCCCCGACCACATCAAGGCCGCAGCCATCAAGGCCGTCGAGGACAACTACAGCCGCTACAGCCCCGTACCCGGATACCCCGAGCTGCGCAAGGCCATCGTCGAGAAACTACGCCGCGAAAACGGCCTCGAGTATTCGCCCGCCCAGATACTGTGCAGCAACGGCGCCAAGCAGAGCGTCTGCAACACCATCATGGCCCTCGTGAACGCAGGCGACGAAGTCATCATCCCCGCTACCTACTGGGTCAGCTACCCCCAGATGGTGCTCCTCGCCGAAGGAACACCCGTCTATGTCGAAGCCACCATCGAGCAGGACTTCAAGATCACTCCGCAGCAACTCGAGGCCGCCATCACCCCCAAGACCCGCGCCCTGATACTCTGTTCGCCCAGCAACCCCACAGGCAGCGTGTACAGCCGCAGCGAACTGGAGGCACTGAAGAACGTACTGCTCCGCCACGAGCGCGTCATCGTGATTGCCGACGAGATCTACGAGCACATCAACTACGTGGGCGAGCATGCCTCGATGGCACAGTTCCCCGACATCAAGGACCGCGTAGTGCTCATCAACGGAGTGAGCAAAGCCTACGCTATGACGGGCTGGCGCATCGGATTCATCGCCGCACCCGAATGGATCGTCAAGGGCTGCAACAAGCTGCAGGGACAATACACCAGCGGACCCTGCTCCGTAAGCCAGAAAGCTGCCGAAGCCGCATTTGCCGGACCGCAGGAGTGCGTCGAGGAGATGCGTCAGGCCTTCGAGCGTCGCAAGAACCTCATCGTGCGCCTCGCACGCGAGATTCCCGGACTCGAGGTGAACGACCCGCAGGGCGCCTTCTACCTCTTCCCCAAGTGCAGCAGCTTCTTCGGCAAGATGGATATGGAGAGCGAGCGAGTGATACACTGCTCCACCGATCTGGCTATGTATCTGCTCGAAGTGGGCCACGTTGCCACCGTCGGCGGCGATGCCTTCGGCTCCCCCGACTGCTTCCGCATGAGCTACGCCACCAGCGACGAGAATATCGTCGAGGCTATGCGTCGCATCAAGGAAGCGCTGGGAAGACTCAGATAGCACACACTCACCTTATGCCTTACTCAAAATAGAGCGTAAGGACAATCATCTTCGAGTGGGCGCTGTCGAGCCCATTGGTGAACTTCATGAGCGTACCGTCGATGAGGTCGGTGCGCTTTTTCTGTAGGATATCGGCCAAGCCGAACGAGAACTTCAGTTCGGGAATCAGCTTGAAGTAAGGCAGATAGATGTCGCAGCCCATACCGACTTCGAGACAAAGGTCGAAGGGCTTCATCATCAGCGCGCGATGCTTGTGGGTGGTGAGGTCCACCTGCGGGCAGACGCCGGCAATGAAGTAGGGGCGGAAGTTGTTGTAGCGGGGTGCAGCCATCTTCAGGTCGACGGGTACGGAGATGATGGAGCTCTTGAGGTTCTGCGTGCTGTCGCGTCCGGAGGTCTGTTCGTGGAAGAGCGCATGCTTCTGTCCGAAGTGCATCGTGGGGCTGACACGAAGGGCGAGGTGTGTGCTGAGCCGCAGTTCGCCCAGCACTCCGACGCTGAATCCGGGATTGTAGTTGTCGATGTCGGCATACCACTGCTGCCCCGTCGCAGGGTCGATATATCCGTTGTTGCGCAGCTCGAGGTCCTGAATCTGAAAGCCGAAGAGAAAACCATAATGCAACCGCCTCTGGTCGAGATAGGGACGATTCTGCACCTTGCGCGTCTGTGCCGCAGCGGGCACGCAGACGAACAGGGCTGCAAGCAGGAGCCACACGAAACGTTTCATACCTTATTATATAACGCGCTCGAGGCTGGCTTTATTGCGTTGGGGGCGGTTTTTTAGTCCAAAGTGCAAATGCAAAGCATTCGTTTAGCAAAATGGACGGAGCAGAACATGGTTTGAGCTGCAGAGTGGCGGGAAATGGTCGGATGAAGTCTGAGGTTTCTTGCGCCACACTTCGCCCTTTTTTTTACCAAAAAGGGCGGCAGTACGGAGAAAAGTCGTATATTTGTCATCTAAAATGAGGACAATAATTCGAAACAATACGCAGAGACTATGAAAAGAACGCTTTTGCTGGCCGCAGTTGCCCTGATGACTGCTGCGACCGTGAACGCACAGGAGGGTTACGACGATACGAAGCACGAAATGGCCGTCACCTACGGCTACCTGGCTAACTCCCAGTGGATTGACGTACTCGAGGAGATAACCACCGTCATGTTCGGAGCCAAGTACGAGAACGAGAAATACTTCGGTCCCCTGACCGCCGAGTACTTCTATCACGCCAAGAACTGGCTCGGAGTCGGCGGCATCTTCGCCTACGGGCGCAATACGCAGGACATCTACACCGCAGGGACGAAGGACGGCAAGTACACCCACAACTACTTCACCCTCATGCCCGCAGTGAAGTTCGACTGGCTGCGCAAGAAGTGCTTCGGGATGTATTCGAAGCTCGCAGTGGGCGCCACGCTGCGCACCGAGAGCATCGATTGCGACACACCCGGCGCAAACACCGACACAGAGTCGGCCGTACATGTCAATTGGCAGGCATCGCTCCTTGGACTCGAGGCCGGCAGCCCTCAAGTGCGCGGATTCGTCGAGTTCGGCTTCGGCGAACAAGGCATCGCCCTCATCGGCGTGAGATACAAGTTCTGATTCAGGTTTTGAGGTTATAAGGTTTTGAATTACAGATTCCGAATCATCTCTGTTGTCGCCCTTGCCCTGCTGACATCGTGCAGCGAGAAGAGTGATAGTTCCGACGAACCTACGCCGGAGAGCAACGAGATTGTCCGGACGGTGGCTGTGGTGGCTCCCATCGGCGATGCCGCCACGAAGACACGCCTGGAGCGCACGGCGAAATGGTTTGCTGAGAACTTCCGCGAAGCACAACAGGGCGACACACTGACGGTGCGACTCAAGCTGGAGTGGTACGACGAGCTGAAGGAAGACCTCGATGCGCTGAGCCGCAAGCTGGCCGATCGTGACGACGTCACAGCCATTGTGGGACCTTTCGGCAACGAGAATATGGCGCGATTCGCCCCTGCCTGCCAGAAGACTCACAAACCACTCATCGCTCCGACCACCACCAGCGAGAACATCCTGCGCCGCTATGCTGTATCGACAGCCGGAAAAGACGAAGAGGTGAACAAGGGTGCCTTCTTCTGGCCGCTCTGCGAGAGCGACGTCGCTCTGGCCGAGACTATGTTGACCCACTACGTCACCTGGATGGGAAAAATAAGCCAGATGGGGGAGCTTTCGTGCGCCGTTTTCTCACCCACAGACAATTACGGGCAGACATTCTAAGACTGGGCCCCATTCCACACCCGCAATATGAATGTCGGCCTGCGCTGCAACGCCCGATATTCCACCACCGACCAGCTGCTAAGCAGCATGACCGACTACCTGAACCAGATTGGCGAGCGCGACATGCTGGCCAACAATTTTTGCATAGCCGAGACCACCCAGCAGCTGCTCGACGTAGCTCGCCTGCGTCGGGAATGGTGGAAGGACGCCATCGAGAGCCAAGAAATCGTGGAAGCGACCTACCGCACATATTTCGTTTTCCCGTCGCTCAGCGAAGAGGGACTGGCGGCACTGGGCAAGTCGGGCACGACGGAACTTCAAGGCTATCAGGGATTCATGCCTTACGCCGACCCGAGAACAGGCTTCGAACAGGCCTACGAGACACGCTTCGGCACGAAACCCACCTTTGCCGAATGTAAGTTCTACGATGCCCTGCTGCTTCCGGCCCTTACCTCCTACTTGAACGAATACATCGAAACAATTGCTCCTGGCTTCTACGGACCATTGACCAGAAACGAGCTGACGAACACATTGATACACATTCTGGGCAAGGGACGGAACGGCTCTCCCGCCCAAGACGACCAACCCATCTGGCGCGGAAATGCTCTGCGACAATATCTCAACGACCTGTCCATGCTCTCCTGGCCAGCATTCTGCGGCGCCTCGGGCTATATCATTTTTGATATAGAGTGTTGCACACAGATTGCACAAACCACCTACCTGCTTTGGCAGATAGATAATGGCCGCATTCGCCACCTGACCTACTACGGCCCAGACAGCAAGCATGTAACGAGTTCCTCGGTGTCGTGGGAACCATTCTACGACGACGAGGCCGCCCAGAAAGACTTTGCCGATATGGCCGCCGACCAGGATATGAGCATCCACTACCCCACCCTCACCGGCCAATACGCCGTACTCGTTCAGGGCAGCAACGGCATGAACAACTATCGCCATCAGGCCGATGTGCTGTCGGTTTACCAGTTGCTCCGCCAGAATGGCTTCGACGACGACCATATCATCCTGATACTGGATGGTGCGCTGGCTCTCGACCCGCAGAACAACGAGCCGGGCGTCATCCGCAACTCGCCTGTAGGCCACGACCTGATGGGCGGCACCGATGCCGAGGAGAACGAAAAATGGCGAGAAACATTTGGCGATGGGCATAGATTCGACAGCGAATATCCCGCCGCCGCAGTCGATTACTCCACCGACAGCCTCTCGGCTTCCGACATTTCCGACATCCTTCTTGGCCTGCAATCACCCCATCTGCCTATTGTCTTGCCGCAAGACGAAGGAACGAATGTGCTGCTATACTGGAGCGGTCACGGACGCAACACCAGTAATGGCGGTGCCAACGAACTGGTGTGGCTCGAAACGCCTGCAGGAGAGGGATTCACCGCCGAACGGATGCGCCAGACGGTGGAACAAATGTCCTGCCGCAAACTGCTGGCCATCGTAGAACCGTGCTACAGCGAGGGAGTAATACAGCACCTGCAAGGAATTACAGGTGTGCTGGCAATTGCTGGAGCCAGCGGCGACGAGCAGTCGTGGGCCGAGAACTGGAACGCTTTCCTGGGACGCTATGGCACCTGGATGTGCGACCGCTTCACGCTGAATGTGGTGCGCTGTCTCACAAATGATGTCGCCACCACCTACCGCGACCTCTACCTCTACTGCCAAAGGAGCACGATAGGTTCGCATGTCCGTCTGGTGAATGCCGACCACTTCGGCAACCTCTACCGCACCAGTCCCGAAGAGTTCTTTGCAAAAGCACCCTCCAACTCCCCCTTTGTAGGAGAGACCAGTCCCCTTTAAGGGAAAAAGAGAATAGTGAATAATCCCCAAACGACCAATCACCCAAACGACCAAATATGAATTAAGAATTAACAAATAAAAGCTTACAGCGATGAAAAGACAAATGAAATGGTACGTCTGTTGCCTGTTCCTTATGGCAGTGCTTGGAGGATTGTTCACCACCTCCTGTTCGGACGATGACGAGGAAACACAGAACATCACTCCCGAGGAAGCCGAACGAAATGCGTATTTCAAGTATGATGCCGCGGATGTCGAGGTGGTCGAGAAAACAACCTTCAATGTGCTTGACGAAATCGAGAAACGCATCGCCAACAGTTCCGATGCCAACAGCGACGAGGAAAAGAGCATGCTGGCGTTTTACAAGAAAAAGTATGACGACCTGCAGGCGTTTGCAGAACAAACTGCCGACTCGATTGTTGCGACCAATCCAGGCAACAGTAAAGTGGCCATTACGGGACAACTCTTAGAGATGGGTCGAGTCACACTCAATTATACCGACAAAGGTGCCGACGGTAAGTATAAGCGGATGTCGCTGCTCGTTGTCTATCCCACCCGCTTTTTCGTCAATATCGATGCCAAGAACATCATCCTGGGATGCCACTACACCATCACTTCCGACCATGAACGGCCTACGAATACTGGTTTCCAGGGAATGAGCGATGCCTGCCTTCTGGGAGCAGAGTGGGCTACGACAAGCAATTATCTGGTGATAATGCCCGACTACGAAGGCTATGGAGCTTCGAAAGATGCCACACACCCCTACCTGAACCGTGAGGTACAGGCCCGCCAAACCCTAAAAGCGCTCATCGTGGGCATGAACTGGTTCACCGGATCGCACGGCGAAGAGTTTGCTTCAAGAAATGTAGTCGTGGAGGGATTCTCGCAGGGAGGCGCTGTAGCAGCTGCCACCTACCGCTACTGGCTGGAACATTCCAAAGAAAAATGGATAGAGACTGCATCGTTTCACATCGCTGGAGCCGTTTGCGGCGATGGCCCTTACGACCCGCTCGCCACACTGCAGTTCTATTGCAAAGAAAACTGGCTGTCGATGCCTGTAGCACCGGCACTGATGCTGAAAGGCTTGTGCGATACCGATGAGTATGCCATCAAGGCAGGACTGAAGGTGGACGACTTCGTCTCCGATGCTTTCTACAAGTCGGGCATCTTCGATCGCATCGCATCGAAGCTCTATACCACCGACGGCTGTTCGGGTGCGCTCAAGGATTACAACAAGGATCATCCCGGAACGTTTACAATCAACGCCGACGGCTCCCTGCCCACCGATCAGGTACTCAACAAGGAGACGTATCAATACTTCCGGAACGGTACGGAACCTGCCAACAATCCCGAGTTATTGAAGAAACTGAAGGCACTGCGCTTCTGCTTGGAGAAAAACAGCCTCGCTTACAACTTCAAACCGCAAGACCTGAAAATTAAGGTTAACATGGGATACACCAACATGACCCTCTCACTCCCCTGCCAATTCTCTTTCTTACACGGAAAGTATGACACAGTGGTCCCCTACGACAACCTGTCGAGCATCAACAACAAATGGGGAGAAAACAAGGCCAAATATATTAGAGGCATCAATTATTACGACCATGGCGACATGGGAAAAGCATTCTTCCTTGTCGCACACGACGAGATGGTCGAAGAAATGCTGAACGGGAGTTGGAAACCTGGCACCAGCACATTTGAGACGGATATTCCACGAATTATCAATGATCTTAAGGATTAAAGATTAGGGATTAAGGATTAAAAAATAACGTTATGAAACAATTACGACTATGGATGCTGGCCGCCATCCTCATCCTTTGCGGCACCGCGCTCACGCTGACATCGTGCAGCAACAACGACGACTCCATCGAGAATCCCATAGGGAAAAAGATCATCGGCGCCTGGTATGCCGAATACGACAAAACGGGCACCGTGCCCAACTTCGAGCTCGACGGCACAGAGACCTACACCAAGGCCGTTCAGTACTACGAATTCGAGTCCGACGGCAGCGGTTACTGGATTAACTTCATGCTCAACGAACAGCATCCCGACCCCATCCAACAATATGGCAGCAGAATCGGCGGAAAAGCGTCCGATGGTGCTTTCACCTACACGGCCAATTCCGACGGGACGATTCTCATCCGGCTTAAAAACATCCGTAAAGACGATGCTTTCCCCAGCGAATGGACCCTCAAACCCTCTGGCAATCAGATCATCGGCTTCGACGAGGACGTCCGCTACCACCTCTCCCCTGCCACCGAGTTCCAGAAGACACTTGTCCACAGCTGGGACGAAACCTGGCACGGCGGCTCGAGCGAGGAATCCGACATCGACCCCACCATCGGTACGCCGCAGCGCAAATACTCCCTCGACTGGAAGATTGTCAATCACGACCGTCAGATGGTGTGCCTCGAAGCCGTCACCAACGGCATGCTCCGAGGCGATTTCGACCAAATCATCTTCGAATACACCAGTGTGGGCCCCGACCTAAAGACGCCCGTTCGCCTCACCGGCAGCATCAACATGCCGCGCAACGTCTTCAACAAAACAATCACGGCTCGCCAACTGATGATGCTCACACAGTGGACTCACGCCAGCCGTCTGGAGCGTCTCACTCAGAATACGCAGTACGAACTCGAGGTCTATATGAACCCAGCCTCTCGCGTCATCGCCATCTCCTCCGACCTCTACGGATGGACGCTTACCGCCGACCAGCCGCAGGCTTACTGCTGTCCCGAGATTACCGCCATCGAGAGTCTCGACTGCTGGGATGCCGCAATGGAAATCCTGAGCGAGAAAGGCTACGACGTCAGCGACCTGCCCATCACCAACATCGGTTATTCCAGCGCAGGTATGCAGGCCATCGGCATCCAGCGTTTCATCGATGAGCACCGCCCCGACATCAAGATCGCCCTGACGGCTGCAGGCGCCTCACCCTTCGACATCTCCACGGTATGGATCAACTATGTGAAGAGCAACTATACAAGCTACGTCTGCGCCCTGCCGCTCACCATGGTCGCATACAACGAGACCTATCACCTCGGCCTCGACTACAAGGACATCTTCCTGCCCCCACTCTGCGACCACATCCAAGACTGGATACTCGCAAAAGCCTACAACACCGACGCCATCAACGAGCTCATCGGCATAGACAAACCCGTCGATCAGATACTCACCCCTGCCGCCCGCGACTGGTCGCAGGGCATCGGACGGCAAATGTACGACAAGTTCATCGAGAACTCCCTCTGCGCCGCCTCCACCAAGTGGCAGCCCAACCGCGACACACAGTTCTTCATCATGCACAGCGAGGGCGACACCTACATGGACTGGCACGTTAGCCAGCAGATGGCCCTCTTCCTTGTGCAGCGGGGATGCAAGGTGGTCACCGACTTCAGCAACAGCGGCGACCATGTTTTCAACGGCGCCCTGAACTTCCTCTTCACCAGCTGCCTGATGATGGAATTCAGCGACAGCCAGGAGGATAGCCAGTCGGTCATCGAAATCGTCCAGTCAATCATCGAGATGATCATGAACAACCCTGAAGCACTTGAAGGGATTATATGACAAATTGAAAGTAAAAGTGAAAAAGGGAAAAGTGAAAAATAGGAACTCCAACGCCCTGGCCTCTCCCCTAACCCCTCCCCCTGAAGGGAGGGGAACTTTAGGAGGAGTGACCCATCTCCTCTGTCAGTATGAGAAGAGAATCGGTTGTATCATTGTTTGCCTGATAGGCTTCTCTATGAGTATCTTGGCACAAAAGTGGCCAGAGGTACGACAGGAAGCAAAACCTGCAGCACGATGGTGGTGGCCGGGTTCGGCAGTTGATGAAGAGAACCTTCGCTGGAACATGGAGCAATATGCATCCCATGGTCTTGGTGCATTGGAGGTTACGCCGATCTATGGGGTGCAAGGCGAGGATGACAAGGAAATTCCATTCCTCACTCAACGTTGGATGGATGTGGTGCGCTTTACCGAACGTGAAGGCAAACGTCTTGGGATCCAGATAGACATGACCTGCGGCACAGGGTGGCGCTTCGGAGGGCCGTGGGTGCCCGAAGAAGAAACAGCATGCAAAGTGGTCTTCCGCGATACGGTGGTCAACGAGAGCGAAGTGGCTACGATTCGTCTCCTCCCACCCGAGAAAGAAAAGGAGCATGCCAAGTTGAAACTCCAACGTAGCTATCCCACCGAAGAGAGGGGAAAGGTGCGCGTCATTGCCCTCTACGAGAGCCGCACTATGCAGCC
>JAILBW010000031.1 GCA_024680695.1 Bacteroidaceae bacterium | reverse complement strand
CGTACATCTGCACGTTCATACTCAATACTCACTGCTTGACGGTCAGGCCAGTGTGTCTGGACTCGTGGACAAGGCCATCAAGGACGGAATGCGTGGAATGGCTGTGACCGACCACGGCAACATGATGGGCATCAAGGAGTTCTTCAACTATACGAACAAGAAAAATGCGCCCATCAAGAAAAAGATTGCCGAACTGAAGGCTTTGCTCAGGAAAGCGGAGCAAGGCGCAGGACAGCCAGCTAATCCCACGGCCGAGGCTGAGGCTGAAACGCCCGTCGATGCAGACGCCCTGCGTGCGCAGATCGAAGAAGAGAAGAGCAAGTTGTTCAAGCCCATCTTCGGATGTGAGATGTATGTGGCGCCACGTTCCATGCAGCAGAAAACCAAGGAATTGGATGCCCATCCGTTCCACCTTATCGTGCTGGCCAAGAACGAGACGGGCTACCATAACCTCATCAAACTTGTGTCGCACTCGTGGACCGACGGCTTCTACAGCAAGCCTCGCACCGACCACGAGGAACTGGAGAAGTACCGCGAAGGACTCATCGTCTGCTCGGCATGCATCGCCGGAGAAGTGCCTCGAAGGATTCTGTCAAAAGACATCAGCGGTGCCGAAGAAATCATCCAATGGTACAAGCGCGTCTTCGGCGACGACTACTACCTCGAGCTCCAGCGCCATCAGGTGACCGACCCCAATCAGCGAGCCAACCGAGAGACATACGAACTACAGAAGATTGCCAATGCCGAACTGATCCGGCTGGCACAGAAACATGGCGTGAAGCTTATTTGCTCGAACGACGTCCATTTTGTGGATGCCGAGAACGCCGAGGCTCACGACCGGTTGCTCTGCCTGGGGACGAACTCCGACCTGAACGACCCCAAGCGTATGCTTTATTCAAAGCAGGAATGGTTCAAGACGCGGCAGGAGATGAACGCGATCTTTGCCGATGTGCCTGAAGCACTGAGGAATACATGCGAAATATGCGACAAGGTGGAGACCTACAGCATCGACCATGCGCCCATCATGCCTAATTTCGCAATCCCAACGTGGTTCGGCACTGAGGAAAGCTATCGGCAGAAGTTCACCGAGCAGCAACTCTTCGACGAATTCACCCACGATGAGAACGGGAACGAGGTGCTTTCGCCCGACGAGGCGGCACACAAAATAGATGTACTGGGAGGGACGCAGAAGCTGTACCGCCTGAAACTCGAAGCCGACTATCTGGGCCACCTGACTTTCGAGGGAGCCAAGAAGATCTACGGCGAGCCGCTGCCCGACGAGGTGGTAGAGCGCATTCGTTTCGAGTTGCATGTAATGAAAACGATGGGATTTCCCGGCTACTTCCTTATCGTGCAGGACTACATCAATGCCGCACGCAAAGAGCTGGACGTCTCGGTCGGTCCCGGACGTGGAAGCGCTGCAGGAAGCGAGGTGGCCTACTGCCTGGGCATCACCAAGATCGACCCCATCAAGTACGACTTGCTGTTCGAACGTTTCCTGAATCCCGACCGTATATCACTACCAGATATCGATGTCGATTTCGACGACGACGGACGCGGAAAGGTGATCTCTTGGGTGACGCAGAAGTATGGCGAAGAAAGGGTGACGCACATCATCACCTACGGCACAATGGCCACCAAACTGGCCATCAAGGATGTGGCGCGAGTACAGAAGATTCCGCTGGACATCGTCAATCGCTGGTGCAAGGCGATTCCAGACACTCTGCCAAGTGACAAGGACGGCAATCCGAGGAAGATGAACCTGAAGAACGCCATCGCCTGCATCCCCGAACTGGCCGAGGCTGCCAACTCGACCGAACCGACCATCCACGACACCATCGAATATGCCAAAATGCTGGAAGGCAATGTCCGTAATACGGGCGTGCACGCATGCGGTATTATTATATGTCGCGACGATGTGTCGGACTGGGTGCCTGTAAGCACTGCCGAGGACAAGGCTACGGGCGAGCGACTGCGTTGTACGCAATATGAGGGATCAGTCATCGAAGACACAGGCCTCATCAAGATGGACTTCCTCGGACTGAAGAACCTGTCGATCATCAAGGAATGCGTGGCCAACATCAAGAACAGCCTGGGCATCGACCTTGACGTGGATAAGCTGTGCATCGACGACCCAGCCACTTACCGTCTCTATTGCGACGGACGCACCATCGGCACCTTCCAGTTCGAGTCGGCCGGCATGCAGAAACACCTGCGCGAGCTGCAGCCCGACACCTTCGAGGACCTCATTGCCATGAATGCCCTCTACCGCCCGGGTCCAATGGACTACATCCCCGACTTCATCAACCGCAAACAGGGGCGCGCGCCGGTGGAGTACGACATTCCCTGCATGGAGAAGTATCTCAAGGACACGTATGGCATCACGGTCTATCAGGAGCAGGTCATGTTGCTAAGTCGCCAGCTGGCCAGTTTCACTCGCGGCGAAAGTGACACTCTGCGCAAGGCAATGGGAAAGAAGCAGCGCGACAAGCTGGACAAGCTGAAGCCGAAGTTCATCAAGCAGGGTTCGGCCAACGGCCATGACCCGCAGATACTGGAAAAGATATGGGCCGATTGGGAGAAGTTCGCCTCGTATGCCTTCAACAAGAGCCATGCCACTTGCTATTCATGGGTAGCCTATCAGACAGCCTACCTCAAGGCCAACTTCCCGTCCGAGTACATGGCCGCATCCATGAGCCGCAACCTTTCGGACATCAAGGAAATAACGAAGTTGATGAACGAATGCCGTGCGATAGGGGTAAAGTGTCTGGGACCCGACATCAATCACAGTCGCCAGAAGTTTAGCGTCGGCGAGGATGGCAACATACGCTTTGGGCTGGGCGCCGTAAAGGGAATTGGCGAAGTAGCCGTCGAAGCGATCGTCAAGGAACGCGACACCAACGGACCCTACACCTCAATCTTCGACCTTGTGCATCGAGTATCCGTGAACACCATCAAGCGTAATGGCTTGGAATGCCTGGCACTGAGCGGCGCGCTCGACTGCTTCTCAAACGAAATCACCCGCGAACAAATGGTGGCCAAGAACGAGCGCGGCGAAACATTTCTCGATGTCCTCGTACGCTACGGCAACAGCTATCAGCAAGCCGTACAGGAGGCACAGAACAGCCTCTTCGGCAGTCTTGACCAAGTGGAAGTGAGCACTCCACCCATCCCCGAAGCTGAACGCTGGAATGCTCTCGAACGCCTGACACGCGAAAAGGAGCTAGTGGGCATCTACCTGAGCGCACACCCGCTTGACGATTATTACGTGATACTACAGAACCGTCCCCACGGTGTGTGCACTACTCAGATGACCGACATCTCCGACCTGGATGCCATGCCCGAGGGCGACATAGTCTTCGGTGGCATTGTCACAAATGTGCGTACCGGCGTCACGAACAAGGGGAAAGGCTATGGTGTGGTGACCATCGAAGACTATAGCGGAACGGGTGAGCTGGCCCTCTTCGGTCAGGAATGGGCCAAATGGCAAAGTCATCTGTCCACGGGTAATTCGTTGCTTATTCATGCACGCATCTCGCCACGCAACTTCGACCCCAGCCGTCACGAACTGCGCATCGGGAAAATAGATTTCCTGAGCGATGTCAAGGACGACATCATCCAACGCCTCACCATCACGGCAACCGCCGACGACATCACCGAGAGCACCGCACTCACCCTCTCTCGTATCACCCGAGAGAATCCTGGACGCGCCCAACTAATTGTGCAACTCGTTGACAATGACGGCGAGATGGTCACCCTCACGTCGCGCGCATGCCAAGTATCGGTGAACAAGAACTTGATCAGCTTCATGGAGTCGCAACCAGGGCTCCACTACGCGATCAACTGACTTTGAGGAAATTCAACAACCATTTAAATTCAATAAACATGGCACAAAAAATCACAAGTGACAACCTGCAGGCTCTTATTGCCACAGGCAAGCCCGTTGTCTTGGACTTCTGGGCTACATGGTGCGGCCCATGCCGCATGATTGCTCCAACCATCGAAGCACTGGCACAGGAATACGACGGTCAGGCTATCGTGGGAAAATGCGACATTGAGGAGGACGAGGAACTCGCAATGCAGTACGGAGTACGCAATATCCCCACAGTGCTCTTCATCAAGGACGGCAAGGTGGTGGACAAACAAGTGGGTGCTGCGCCACGACCCGTATTCGAGGAAAAACTGAAGGCTATCCTCTGACCACCACAAACACCTATAGTATGACACTCGACGAAGAACTGCTTCAGGAGGCCGAAGACGACCGCCTGACCGTGGAATACATCCGGGCCTATCTGCCGCAGGAACTCAAGGAACGCTTCACCGACGAGGATCTCTATTACTTCCTCGACGTGCTTGTGGATTATTACACGAACAGTGGCATTCTGGACGCTGCCCCCGACAAGGATGGCTACATCGACATCGACGTCGATGCCATCGCCGCACACTTGGCCAAGCAAGCTAAGCACGATAAAATAGGTGATTTCTCACCCGACGAACTCCGCTGGGTCGTCGAGGGCGAAATGGAATACGGCGAAAGCCTCGACGAGGGTGACGGCTCGCCCCAATAGTAGGAACTCTACAGAAGAGCGTTCTTGCTTGCGGAAGAGAGTGTTCTTGCTTGCGGAAGAAAGTGTTCTTGCTTGCGGAAGAAAGTGTTCTTGCTTGCGGAAGAAAGCGTTCTTGCTTGCGGAAGAAAGCGTTCTTACTTGCGGAAGAAAGCGTTCTTACTTGCGGAAGAAAGCGTTCTTACTTGCGGAAGAATATACTCTTGTTTGCGGAAGAGCATGCACTTTTGAAGGGAAGGAGATTTCTCCTTCCCATTCTTTTTGAACTCGGATTTCATGGACTGTACGGACTCGCCGTCTAGTCCGCTGGATTCGTATTTGTTTTGCGCACAATTTTCGTTGACTATCATTTAGAGTGCAAAGCTTTAGGCCCGCCACTTCATCCTACGAAGTAGGAGTTGAAGAAAAGTTCAAAAATCGTTTGGCATTTCGCCCGATTCTTCGTACCTTTGCACGCAATAAAAACCAATTCAGTATTATGGCATCATTTATTGCAGATAGGATTGTGATGGACGGCCTGACGTTTGACGACGTCCTACTGGTTCCGGCTTACTCGGAAGTACTCCCCCGCACCGTGGATTTGACCACGCAGTTTTCACGCAACATCGAACTGAAGATTCCGTTCGTGACAGCCGCCATGGACACCGTGACCGAATCAACGATGGCCATCGCCATTGCCCGTGAGGGAGGTATCGGCGTCGTCCACAAAAATATGAGCATCGAAGAGCAGGCACGCCAAGTGGCGATCGTGAAGAGAGCAGAAAATGGAATGATTTACGACCCCGTCACCATCCAACGTGGACGCACAGTGCAGGATGCACTGGACTTGATGCACGAATACCACATCGGAGGCATCCCAGTGGTGGACGACAAACGTCATTTGGTGGGCATCGTGACGAACCGTGACCTCAGGTTCGAAAGAAATGTAACACGCCCAGTGGACGACGTGATGACAAGTGAGAATCTCGTGACAACACACGTTCAGACCGACCTCGCCGCAGCGGCACAAATCCTGCAGGAGAACAAGATTGAGAAACTGCCCGTGGTGGACGCTCAGGGCAAGCTCATCGGACTAATCACCTACAAGGACATCACCAAAGCCAAGGACAAGCCGATGGCATGCAAGGACGAGAAAGGCCGTCTGCGGGTGGCTGCAGGCGTGGGTGTGACAAACGACACGCTCGACCGTATTGCTGCTCTGGTGGCAGCCGACGTGGATGCCATTGTCATTGATACGGCTCATGGACACAGCAAGTTCGTAATAGAGAAGCTGCGCGAAGCCAAGGCAAACTTCCCACAAGTGGACATCGTGGTAGGCAACGTGGCTACAGGCGAGGCTGCCCGCATGCTAATGGAAGCCGGTGCCGACGGCATCAAGGTGGGCATTGGCCCTGGCAGCATCTGCACCACTCGCGTGGTGGCTGGCGTGGGTGTACCCCAGTTGAGTGCCGTTTACGACGTGGCCAGTGCCTTGCAGGGCACGGGTGTGCCTCTCATCGCCGACGGCGGGTTGCGCTATAGTGGCGACGTCGTGAAAGCGTTGGCTGCAGGCGGAACCTGCGTGATGATCGGCTCGCTCGTGGCAGGCACCGAGGAGAGTCCTGGCGACACGATCATCTACAACGGACGTAAGTTCAAGAGCTATCGTGGCATGGGCTCACTCGAGGCAATGGAGTCTGGTAGCAAGGACCGATACTTCCAGGCCGGAGTGAAGGACGTAAAGAAGCTCGTCCCCGAAGGCATCGCCGCCCGCGTACCCTACAAGGGCAGTGTGGCCGAAGTGGTCTATCAGTTGACTGGCGGACTGCGCAGTGGTATGGGTTACTGCGGTGCCGCCAACATCGAGGATCTCCACCACGCACGTTTTGTCCGCATCACAAATGCCGGTGTACAGGAAAGTCATCCTCACGACGTAACCATTACCAGCGAAGCACCGAACTACAGCCGACCAGAGTAGTACAGAGTCTATAGTTAAGAGTTTTTAAGATGAAAGGAATGAAGATATTTATTGCAAGCACGGTGATAATTGCCTTGTCCGTGGCAAATGTAATGGCACAGACAGACAACGACCCTGTGGTGATGCGCGTCAACGGCAAGCCCGTGACACGTAGCGAATTCGAATACAACTACAACAAGAACAACACCGACGGCGTAGTGGACAAAAAGACGGTGGAGGAGTATGCCGAGTTGTTTGCCAATTACAAGCTGAAGGTCGAGGCTGCACTCGACGCACATCTTGACACGCTGAGCAGCTTTCAACAGGAATTTCGCACCTACCGTGACCAGCAGATACGCCCAATGCTCGTGCCACAAAGTGTCATGGACAACGAATGCCGAGCCTACTATCAGCGCATGGTGGAGAGCCTGCAGGGGCACGACCTTGTGCAGCCGGCACACATCTTCCTACGTCTGGCTCAGACTGCCTCCAAGGAGGAACAAGACTCACTGAAGCAGCGCATCGACTCCATCTATGCAGCTCTGAGGGACGGGGCCGACTTTGCCGAACTGGCAAAGAAGCACTCGCAAGACCCACAGACGGCCATCCGCGGAGGTCTGCTGGCATGGATAGGGCCAAATCAGACACTCAAGGAATTCGAGGATGTGGCCTACAGCCTCGAAGTAGGACAGGTGTCGGAACCGTTCCTCTCCACCGTGGGCTACCACATCGTGAAGTTGCTCGGACGCAAACCATTGGAAAGCTACGAGGAACTGCGACCCAACATCGCCCGCTATCTGGAGAGTCAGGGCATACAAGATAAGCTTGCCGCCCAATTGCTCGACTCACTCTCGGCGCATTCGAACACACAGAAGAGTGTGGAGCAGATTCTCGACGAGGAGACCGAACGGCTCTGTGCCGAGAACAGTGACCTGAAGTATCTGGTCCAGGAGTATCACGACGGTCTGCTGCTCTTCGAGGAATGCAACCGTGAGGTATGGGAAGCAGCATCAAAGGATACGACAGGCATCGCGCAATACTTCAAGAAACATCGCAAGGATTATGCGTGGGACAAGCCCCACTTCCGCGGAATGATCTACTACTGCCGCCAAGCCTCAGACGTAAAGGCCGTGAAGAAAGCTTTGAAGAAGGTGGATGAGAAGCAATGGACCTCCACTGCGCGCGACCGTTTCAATAAGGATAGCGTGACTGTGCGCATGGAATACCGCATGTTCGTCCTAGGCGAGAATCCCAATGTTGATGTGTTGGCCTTCAAGGCGAAGAATGTCGAACAAAAACTCGTGAACGGTTTCCCCTATGCCGCCATATTGGGCAAAGTGCTCAAGAAGGGTCCTGCCGTATGGACCGACGTGAGCAACCAAATCACAAGCGATTACCTGCACATGCGCGAAGAGGAATTCGTGGCCAAACTGCGCCAACGCTATACAGTGGAGATTGACAAAGAAGCATTGAAGACCGTAAACAACCATTGATTATGTCTGCAATCAACAAACTACTTTGTTTTCTTCTCATCGGCGTCCTTGTCGAGCCTGCTCGCACGAAGGCTCAGACAAACGCCATTGACGAAGTGGTGTGGGTCGTGGGCGACGAAGCCATCCTACGCTCTGACGTCGAGAAAACACGATTGGATTTCGGCGGAAGCCTAAACGGGAATCCCTATTGTGTGATACCCGAGCAGATGGCCATCCAAAAACTCTTCCTGCACCAGGCAATCATAGATAGCGTCGAGGTGGATGATGCCACCATCAATCGCTATGTGGAACAGGACCTCAATGAAAGAATACTTACCGCCGGATCGCGAGAGAAACTGGAGGAATACATGCGCATGTCCATGTCGATGATTCGCGAGGCACTCTACGACAAATGGCGCAACGATCTTGTTGTGCATTCCATGCGTGAGAAACTGACAGAGGATGTGAAGGTGACCCCATCCGAAGTGCGCCGCCATTTCAAGGACTTGCCGGAGGACAGCCTGCCACTGATTCCCACACAGGTGGAGGTGCAATTGCTCGTTTTGCAACCTCGCATCGCTCAAGAAGAGATTGACCGCCTCAAAGAAGAACTGCGCGACTACACTGAGAGAGTGAATTCGGGCACCACATCCTTTTCCACATTGGCACGCCTATACTCCGAAGACCCTGGTTCGGCACGCCAAGGCGGCGAGATGCCCTACATGGGAAAGGGCGAACTGGACCCTGCTTTTGCCAACGTGGCGTTCTCGCTCACAGAGCCCAACAAGGTAAGCAAGATTGTACAGTCGGAATTCGGATACCACGTCATACAGTTGATAGACAAACGAGGCGACAAGGTGAAGTGCCGCCATATCCTACGTCGTCCGAAGGTGGCAGATGCTGATGTCGATACGGCACTGGCTCACCTTGATTCCATAGCCGAGGATATACGTCGCCAGAAGATTTCCTTTGAGAACGCAGTGCTCTATGCATCCGACGACAAGGACACGCGAAACAATCATGGTATCCTCACAAACACCAAAGATAATTACGAACGCACTACTCGCTTCGAGATGAGCGAGTTGTCAGCAGTATCTTCCGAACTGGCCCGCACCGTAGCCAGCCTCGAGATAGGTGAAATTTCGCAGCCGTTCAAGATGATTAACTCAAAGGGAGCCACAGTCTGTGCCATCGCTAGGCTGAAGAACCGCCTCAACACTCACAGGGCAAGCATCACCGAGGATTTCCAGATTATGCGCAACATCGTCTTGGAACGCAAGAAGCAGGAAGTAATTCTCGACTGGATCAAGGAAAAGCAGAAGAATACATATATTAGAATCAATGAAGACTGGAGCAACTGCGAGTTCCAGTATCCCGGATGGATAAAATAAAGGTGGGTTTTAAAAATTAGATTTGAACTGCTCATAGAACAAATTCAGAGCAGATTTGGCGTCAAGCCTGCCGAAACGCAGCAAACTACGGTTCAACTTTTGGAACAGCGAGAGCCGTGAAAGTCTGCGTTCAATGACCGAGACGCAACAAAAGTCAACAAAGTTAAAGGCTTGATGGTAAAGATTCCTAACAGAGACAAGAGCGGACGAAGATAACACCCACTGGATTTGATAATTAGTAGAGCAAACCTAAATGTCCCAAAGAAAAAGCATCGCCCTCATCGGACTGTTGTTCGGCATCTGCGTCCTTGCCACGAGACCGATGCCGCAGCACACACCCTCCGAGACCACGGAGGATAAGGTGCTGCTGTTGCATGCCGACCGGCTCTACTACGACGAGCGACGACATGCTACGGCCCAGTTCCTCGTCGGCGAGGTAGCCTTCCGGCACGGCGATGTCTTGATGTACTGCGACAGTGCACTCTTCTACGAAGCCTCCAATTCATTCGATGCCTTTGGCAATGTGCGCATGTTGCAAGGCGACACACTGACGCTGACGGGCGACGTCCTCTACTACAACGGGCTCGACCAGCTGGCTCGCGTCCGGCACAATGTGGTACTCACACACCGCGAAACTATTCTCTACACCGACAGCCTCGACTATGACCGTCTCTACGAATTGGGCTATTTCTTCGAAGGCGGCCGCTTGGTCGATCAGGACAACGAATTGACGAGTGACTGGGGCGAGTACAGCCCAGCCACCCGCGAAGCTGTGTTCAACTATAATGTCCGTCTCGTGAATCCGGCACCGCCTGCCGAACCACAGACGACACTGATTTCCGACACGCTTCACTACAACACTCGCACGGCGATAGCCCACATCATAGGCCCATCGAATATCGAGCACGGCGAGAGCCATGCCTATTCCGAACTGGGCTACTACATGACCAACGAGAAGGTGGCCTATCTACTCAACCGCAGCATCCTCACCGAGAACGGCAAGCGCCTCGTGGGTGACAGCCTGGTGTGGCTGGCCGACGAAAAGATTGGTAAGGCCTACGGCAATGCCATATACAGCGACGCAGTGAACAAGAACATGTTCCGTGGCCACTATGGCTACTATGACGACAGCATCGGATATGCCGAGGCATCGGATAGTGCCGTACTCACCGACTATTCTCAGCGCGACACACTCTATGCTCATGCCGATACATTCAAACTCTTCACCTTCAATCTCGACACTGACAGTATGTACCGTGTCCTGCACGGATATTACCATGTCCGGGCATTCCGCAACGACGTTCAGGCCGTCTGCGACTCAGTGGTGTATAGTTCGCTGGACACCTGCATGACAATGTATCGCGACCCCATTCTATGGCAGCAGGGACAGCAGCTGCTGGGCGAGGAAATAAAGGCATTCTTCAACGATAGTACACTCGATTCGATACAGGTGCTCCGACAGGCGCTCTCGGTAGAGCGCATCGATTCCGTCCACTACAACCAGGTGGCTGGTAAGGAAATGCACTCCTACTTCAACGGCGGTGAACTCTATCTCACCACCTCTGTGGGCAACGTATTCGTAAACTTCTACCCCTTCGACGACGATTCGCTCATGGTCGGAATGAACCATGTGGAGACCACACTCCTGAAACTCTATTTGAAAGACCGCAAAGTGGACCGCATCTGGATGCCTGCCGCTCAGGGCACCATGTATCCCGTACCGCTCGTTCCGCCAACAGTACTCTATCTGGACAACTTTGCATGGTTCGACTATATACGACCTCGCAACAAGGACGACATCTTCGACTGGCGTCCAAAGCATGCGGGAAGCGAACTGAAGCAGAGCATACAACGCAGCGCGCCCAAGCAGAAACTGAGCGATGTGAAGAGAATGACTTCCACAAGCACATCAGAGTCAGCCACCACGGCCAAACAATGACAGAAAGGAGAGCATCATGGGAATGTTTCAGACCAGAGAACCACGCCGATACCGCCGAGTGAACATCTACACCGACGAGAACCGCGAACGCCTGCAGCGCCTCGTAGACGAAGTGCGGCGCGAACAGGGAGAGCTACCCGTCAAGGAAAAGCCCTTCGACCCCGAAAGCATCAAGGGGACATTCATTAATTACACCCCTCGGGCAAAGAAGCACAAGGAGAATGGCAGCCGCTTCGGATGGCCGCTGATAATCGTGCTTGTCATGGCATTAGTTATTATCTGGCGACTTCTGCTCACTGGCAGATAAACAAACACCCACCGATGGATATCATTCACCTTTTGCCCGACTCCGTGGCCAATCAGATTGCCGCCGGCGAAGTGGTTCAGCGTCCCTCTTCGGTCGTCAAGGAACTGATGGAGAACTCAGTCGATGCCGGTGCCACCAGTATCGACGTTCTGATAATGGATGCTGGACGCACCTCCATTCGGGTCATTGACGACGGCAAGGGGATGAGCGAGACGGACGCCCGCCTGGCTTTCGAGCGACATGCCACTTCAAAGATTCGCAAAGCCGAAGACCTCTTCTCCCTCCACACAATGGGCTTCCGTGGCGAGGCTCTTCCTTCTATTGCCGCCGTGGCACAGGTGCAGCTAAAGACTCGCATTGCCGCAAACGACTTGGGCACCGATCTCACCATCGAGGGCTCGCGCGTCGTCATGCAAGAACCATGCTCCTGTCCTGTGGGCACCGACATCGAGGTACGCAACCTCTTCTACAATGTGCCGGCGCGGCGAAAGTTCCTAAAGTCGAACCAGACGGAACTGGGCAACATCATGCAAGATTTCGAGCGCATCGCACTCGTGAACCCAACCGTCTCGTTCAGCCTTACTCACAATGACACGCTCATTGTCCGACTCCCAGCTGCCAACCTGCGCCAGCGCATCGTGGGCGTCTTCGAGAAGAAGCTGAACGAACAGTTGCTGGCCGTCGATGTCGATACCACGTTGGCCCGCATCACTGGTTTCGTCGGACGACCTGAGTCGGCACGCAAAAAGGGTGCCCACCAATTTTTCTTCACCAATGGGCGATACATGCGGCATCCCTATTTCCACAAAGCCGTGATGGATGCCTTCACCCACCTCATCCCGGAGGGCGAACAAGTCCCCTACTTCATCTATTTCGACGTGGCCCCCGAGAATATCGATGTGAACATTCATCCCACCAAGACGGAAATCAAGTTCGAGAACGACTCCGCCATCTGGCAGATTCTTCAGGCCGCCATCCGCGACACACTGGGACGATTCAACGCCGTACCCACCATTGACTTCGACGTACAGGGACGGCCCGACATCCCCACCTTCGAGGCAAACCCGACACAGCCCGTCAGGGCACCTCAGCTTGAGTATAATCCTGATTACAACCCATTCCGAAAACACTCCACGCCACGCCCCACCGACGACTGGGCACAACTCTACGACGTGGCCCGTTTGCAAGCCTCCGCCACTCCCGATACGTCCATGCAGTCTGAAGCACCCGACCTCTTCGACACAGAAGGGGACATGGAGATGAGCAGCGATCATTTCCAGTTCCGCGGACAATACATCCTGACGGCTGTCCGCTCTGGGCTGATGATTGTCGAGCAACATCGCGCCCATTTGCGCATCCTCTACGAACAATACCTGAAGCAGATGCAATCCCGCAGTGCCACCACCCAGGGGCTACTCTTCCCCGAAATGATTCATCTGGCACCGTCCGATGCCCAACTGCTGGACGAAATCACCGACGCCCTATCTTCACTCGGATTCGACATCACGTCGCTGGGTGGCGGCAGTTTCTCCATTCAGGGCATCCCAAGCGGACTCGACGGTGTGGATGCCTCGACGCTGCTCACCCAGATGATTGCGGATGCGCGCGAGGAACAACCTGCCCAGTCAGCACTTAGCGACCTGAACCACCGTCTGGCACTCGCATTGGCCCGCAATACATCCATTGCCGTCGGACAGGCACTCTCGGCGCAGGAGATGGACACCCTTCTGGCTGACCTATTCCAGTGCGAGAATCCTAACATGACCCCCAACGGCAAACCCACTCTGGCCATACTCTCGCCGCGCGACATCGACCAATACTTTTGACCCCTCACGCGCGCGAACCATAATAAAGTAACGTCATTCATCCTTACAGATATGGAACCAAAGGAAAAAATCATTCTTACAGGCGACCGCCCCACAGGTCGTCTCCACATCGGCCACTACGTCGGATCGCTTCGTCGCCGGGTTGAGCTTCAGAACTCAGGCCTATACGACAAGATATTCATCTTCGAGGCCGACGCCCAAGCACTCACCGACAATATCGAGAATCCTGAGAAAGTGCGCCAGAACGTCATTGAGGTGGCCCTGGACTACCTCTCCGTAGGTCTCGACCCTGCGCGCAGCACACTCTTCATCCAGAGCCAGATACCTGAACTCTGCGAATTGTCGTTCTACTACATGGACCTCGTTACGGTGAGCCGCCTCCAGCGCAATCCGACAGTGAAGACCGAACTCCAGATGCGCAACTTCAGCGGAGGCATCCCCGTCGGCTTCTTCACCTACCCCATCTCGCAGGCTGCCGACATCACCGCCTTCAAGGCCACCACGGTTCCCGTAGGCGAAGACCAGGAACCAATGCTCGAGCAGTGCCGCGAAATAGTCCGTCGCTTCAACTACATCTACGGCCCGACGCTCGTCGAGCCCGAAATCCTGCTGCCCGAGAATGCGGCCTGTCTCCGTCTGCCGGGCACCGACGGCAAGGCCAAGATGAGCAAGAGCCTCGGAAACTGCATCTATCTCTCCGACTCGGCCGACGAGGTGGCTCGCAAAGTGAAGACAATGTACACCGACCCCACTCACCTTCAGGTTTCCGACCCCGGCCATCTCGAGGGCAACTGCGTATTCACCTACCTTGATGCCTTTGCCACCGACGAGCAAGTCGCCGCCCACTGCACAGACTACCAGACGCTTCAGGAAATGAAGGAGCACTACACCCGCGGCGGACTGGGCGACGTGAAGTGCAAGAAGTTGCTCACCGCTGTCCTGAACGAGACACTCGAACCCATCCGACAGCGCCGCGCACAGTACGAAAAAGACATCCCCGCCGTTTATGAAATCCTACGGAAGGGATGCGAAGTGGCGCGCGCTGCAGCTGCCGAGACGATGGACGAAGTGCGCCGTGCAATGAAGATTAACTACTTCGACGATATTGCCCTCATCGAGGAGCAAGCCCGCCGCTTTGCGAGCGAAACGAAGCAGTAAAGGTGTGGAAAATGGCTGTAGGAGCGCTACCGGAGTTCCGTAGGCTGCACAGCATCCATGTCGCCATAGTTCAGATTCTCGCCAGCCATACCCCAGATGAAGGTATAGCTTGCGGTACCTGCTCCGGCATGAATCGACCATTCGGGCGAGATGACCGCCTGCTCGTTGTGGAGCCACACGACTCTCGTTTCCTGAGGCTCGCCCATGAAATGACTGACAGCCTGCGTCTCGGGCAGGTCGAAGTAGAAGTAGGCCTCCATGCGGCGCGAATGGGTGTGGGCAGGCATCGTATTCCAGACTGAGCCACTCTTCAGTTCCGTCATGCCCATCTGCAACTGACAGGTCTTCACCGTCTTCTGCACGATGAGGCGATTGATGACGCGATCGTTCGACTCGGCCGCACTACCCGCCTTCAGCACATCGGCATCGGCCAGCGTGACCTTCTTTGTAGGGTAAGACGTATGGGCGGCCGCACTGTTGAAATAGAAGTGGGCAGGATGCGAAGCGTCGGCCGACGAGAAATACACCTCATGGTCACCACTACCTACGTAGAGCGCCTCGCGGTTCTTAAGTTCATACTTCGTATCGCCCACCGTGACGGTTCCCGTACCGCCCACATTGATGATGCCCAGTTCGCGACGATGCAGGAAGTTAGGTGCCTTCAGCGGATCGATGGTTTCCAGATGCACTCGCTCCTTTACTGGCATGACACCACCTACGATGAAGCGGTCGTGGATGGTATAGACGAGGTTTACGGAGTCGGGCGAGAAGAGTTTCTCGATGACGAAACGGCTGCGCAGCGTCTCTGTGTCATAGTGCTTTACGTCCGCCGGATGGGTGGCGTAGCGCAGTTCGTAGTTTGTGTGTTTCTGTGCCATAACAGATGAGGTTGCCAGGCTGAATCCCAGCATGAAAAGATAGAGTTTCATACGTTATTATTTATTTTCTTATAGTTCCAGAAGACGATGCCGCCGGTGAAGATGAGTGCAGCAGCGATACCCACATAGCGCAATGTGGTAAACAGATGGTAGGTGGCCCAGCAGAAGAGGCTTGAGGCGAAGTCCAGTGCGGCACCCGCACCGAAGCCCTCGGGAATGCGCACCGAGGCATCCTCGGGATGCAGCTGCGCCACAGAGTTGGCCGCTACGGTGAACGCCTCGGCGATGTTCGTGGCAAAGTAGAGACCGACAATCAGGGCGACGAGGCCGATGACAAACGTCTTCAGCACATTGCCCCGCGTAATCGGCAGCACTACGGGAAACAGGTAGAACAGGCCGGCAAGTGATGCCAGCGGCAGGAACTTGTTGCCAGGCAGCACCACAGCCAGCACCAGCACCACCGGAATCAGCAGCAGCGAGACGACAAGCGTCGTAGGATGGCCGATGACGAGCGCGGGACTCATGCCGATGTGCAGTCGGGCCTTCTCGCCGAAGCGGCGCGCAATCATCTGCTTGGTGGCCTCCGAGATGGGAATCAGTCCGTCGATGAAGAGGCGGGTAATGCGGGGGATAAGTTCCATTACGGCCCCCATCTTGACGCCCAGCGACAATGTGCCGGCCACATCGTAGCGAGCCAGGAGACCGATGCCGCAACCCACTACAACCCCGAGGAACAACGGTTCGCCCAGGATGCCGAAACGTCGCTTCAGTCCCTCAGCGTCGATGTCGAGGCGATTGAAGCCCGGAATGCGGTCGAGCACCTTGTTCAGCACCACGGCAAAAGGCACAAAGCTCTGGCAGAACGGCTGCGGGATTGAAATACCGTCCATCCCGTCGTAGTACGACTGGAAGCCGTCGGCCGTGCGGTCGGCCATTACCAGCGTCAGGACAAAGCAGAAGACAGCAGCGGCAAAGCCATACCAGAGGCTGTCGGTGGCGAAATAGACTATGGCACCGATAAATGCGTAGTGCCAATAGTTCCACAGGTCGATGTTCACCGTGCGCGTAGTGCGGGTGAGCAGCATCAGTACGTTGATACCCAGGCACACGGGAATAATCAGCGCCCCCACCGCCGTGTTGTAGGCCACCGAAGCTGCAGCCGGCCATCCCATGTCGAAGATGTCCAATTGCAGGCCATACACCTTTACCACTGTGTCGAGTGCCGGCCCCAGCGCACTGGTCAGCAGTCCGGTGACCACAGCCAGTCCCACAAATCCGACACCGACATACAGGCCCGACAGAAGTGCCTTGCCGGGCTTAATTTTCAACAGGATGCCGAGCACTGTGAAGATGATTGGCATCATCACCGATGCGCCCAGCGAAATAATGTAGCTGAACATGGTTCAAGAGTTCAAGAGTTCAATGTTCAATGGTCAATGAAAAAGAATGGTCAATGTTCAATGTTCAATGGTCAATGAAAAAGAATGTTCAATGTTCAATGGTCAACGGTCAATGGTTCTCACGGTTGCTTCCCGATATAGGCCAGAATGCCGCCATCCACATAGAGGATATGGCCGTTCACGAAGTCGGAGGCCTCCGAGGCCAGGAACACCGCCGGTCCCTCCAAGTCGGCCGTAGTGCCCCACCGTCCGGCAGGCGTCTTGGCGATGATGAACGCGTCAAAGGGATGCCGACTGCCGTCGGGCTGCGGTTCACGCAGGGGTGCTGTCTGCGGTGTGGCAATATAGCCAGGCCCGATACCGTTGCACTGGATGTTCCATGCACCGTACTCCGACGCCATGTTGCGCGTCAGCATCTTCAGCCCGCCCTTCGCAGCAGCATAGGCCGAGACCGTCTCGCGGCCCAGCTCGCTCATCATCGAGCAGATGTTGATAATCTTCCCGTGGCCCAGGCGCATCATGCCCGGCACCACTGCCTTGCTCACGATGAATGGAGCCGTCAGGTCGATGTCGATGACCTGTCTGTACTCCTCGACGCTCATTTCGTGCATCGGGATGCGCTTGATTATTCCGGCATTGTTTACCAGCACGTCGATGGTACCCAGCTTTTCAGCGATGTCGGCCACCATGGCCTGCACGCCAGCCTCGTCCGTCACGTCGCAGATGTAGCCTCGTGCCTCGATACCCAAGGCCTCATAGTCGTGGAGCGCCTGCGCCAGGTGTGCCTCGCTGCGGCAGTTAAAGGCCAGCCGCGCACCAGCCTCGGCCAATGCCTTGCCGATGGCAAAGCCGATTCCGTAGGAACCGCCCGTCACCAGCGCCACACGGCCCTTTAGCGAAAAGTTTGTCATGTCGATTACGTCATTTGATGATTAAACTCAATGCAAATATATACTATTTTTTCCACAAACCGCACAAAAGTGGAGATAAATTCACCATTTTGCTTCATATTATGCGACTCAGGGGCTTTTTCCAGCCGGCTTCGTCCTTCCAAAGCAAGAAAATGTCCTCAAAAGAGAAAAAAACACACATTTCTTTTGCATTATGCACATTAATCTCTATCTTCGTACCGATACAACCGACAACAAGAGACGATTATGGACTAATAACACGATTTGAAACTAGACTAACTATAAACCTAATTATCAACCACAACACACATCATCATGAAAAAGTATTTTACTCACCTGTGTCTGTCGGTGCTTGCAAGCATGATAGGCACGACGGCTTGGGCCTTGGAGCCCAACAGCAATGGCATCTACGAGATTGCCAACAAGGATGACTTGGTAGCCTTCTCTGCATTGGTGAATGGCGGTCAGGCGAACATCAACGCTGTGCTGACAGCCGACATCGACATGTCAGACGTCAGCGGCTATGTCCCCATCGGCAACGATGCGAACCGCTATTGCGGCACCTTCGACGGACAGGGGCACCGCATCATGAGCCTCAAAATCAAGGGCGAGCAGTTCCTCGGAGTCTTTGGCATCGTGACGGGCGGCGCCGTCATCAAGAACTTCATTCTGGACGAGAACAGTGCCATCGAGGGCACCGAAGATGCTGGTCTTGTCGGCAGCACCCGAGGCAGTGGCAAGGTGACGCTGCAATGTCTGGGCAACGAGGCCGACATTACCATCAAGGGCACCAATGCCGGTGGCATCCTGGGCGACAACGACGATACTCAGGCCACCGTCTACATGGAGCGCTGTTTCTATATCGGCGACATCGAGAGCGCAGGGAACAGCGCATCGATGTGTGGATGGATTGGCCTTGGCGGCACCATCTATGACAGCTACAGCATCGCAAGCGTCGAGGGCTACGAGAGTGAAGAAAAAGCCTTTACGCGCAGGAAGGGCTCTACGGACCTCGCAAACTGCTACAGCAACTTCGGCACGCAGGTTACGCCGACCAACAAGGAGGAAGCCCTCTCGGGACGCTTGGCCTGGATGCTCAACGGCGAAACCTTTGTCAACCCCAAGTTCTTCCAGACCCTCGGCGAGGAGACCTATCCCGTACCCTTCGCTTCGAGTCAGGTGGTTTACAAGTATGGCGACACATTCGCTTCCTTCGACCCCACTGATGCCTCGTCGTTTGCCGAAGCCCGCGAGAACATCGTGTTTGCCGAGACGCAGGCCTACTCCGATGTCTTGGCCTACAAGCCGTTTGTCGAGAACTACCTTGCAACGGTGAATAGCTGGACAAGCATGACGAACTACGAGGAATTCTGCAGTTCCTACTCGGCTGCGCAGACATTGAAGTCGCAGCTCTCAGCCTCCATCGCAGTCTACGACAAGTATGTGGAACGATGCAAGTACATCTTAGGCTACTTGCAGGACAACGAGTTCAGTAACGATGCGCGCACGACGCTCGAGTCGTATCTCGAGGATGTCGTGGAACCGGGCGCATTCCCCAACGGAAGCTATGCGTTCATCATCGATGCATGCAACCTCAACGACGAGCAGATAGCCGCCGAGACGGAGTATGTGAGCCAGATGTTCAACAGTGCCATCGCCGACAACTTCGTGGCTGGCACCGAAATCACGAAGATGATGCAGAACCCCGACTTCAAGAATGATTGGGAAGGATGGACCGTAGAGAGCAATGCCCCCAGTGGCATGCAAATCGGCGGTGTGCCCGAGATAATGAAAATTGCCCGCGGACAGCACAACACTTACACCGTCGGGCAAACCATCAAGGGCATTCCCAACGGCATCTACATGATGAACGCCAATGCATTGATGCGCTCTGCCGGCGAGGATGCCTGCACATTCTATGCCGGACAGCTTTTCCTGAACGGAAATGCCAACTATGTGATGAGCATCAGTGAAGACCCAATCCCCACCTCGAAGGCCGTAGACCAAGTGAACAGCTCCACGGCTGACGACCACACGATTTCGGTGAACGGTGTGGATTGCTACATCCCCTCGAACATGAACGGCTGCAGCTATGCCTTCAACAGCGGGCGCTACAAGAACTATGTGGCCGTCGAGGTGAAGGACAACACGCTGACCGTCGGTGTGCGCTGCCTCGGCACCGGGCAGAAGGGCGACTGGCTCCCCTTCGGCAACATCCACCTCTTCTTCCTCGGTCAGGCCGAGGAGGCTTCCACCCAGCTGAGCGACGTACTGGCCGGATATGTGGCCCGCGCAAAGTTGATTCAGAACTTCGAGGCATCGCTGACGGACTACGCCCTGTATCCCAACATCCCTGCCGCCCTGAAGGCACAGCTTGCCGAACTGACCACTCAGGCCGAGAATGTGACTGCCGGTGCCGACAAGATGAATCTCATCAACAGCTTCTCCACACTGTTCGACGACATCTACGCCGCCCGCAAGGCATACATTGAACTGGCCAGGGCAGGCAGCATTGTTACCGACTTTGCCGGCGAACTGCTCTCCATGCAGATAATAAGCACCGAGGAATACAACCAGATTTCGAGCGAGTCTGGCGCTGCTCTCGACGCCTACTCCAACGGCACCAAGACGACCGACGAGGCACTCGCCATCTCCAACCAGCTTATTTCTGACTACATCTCGCCCTATGTGCCCTACGCCAACAACTGGTATCAGATCTACACTCCCACCCAGCTCTACTATGTGTTTATCCTCATCAACTCGGGCGCCGCTAATGCCAATGTAATGCTGATGAAGGACATCGACTTCACGGCCTACAACATACAGCTGAAGAAGTTTGGCGGCACGCTCGACGGACAGGGACATACAGTCACCATCAATCGGACAGGCAATTCGGAGGAAGGCAACGCACCACTCATCTACGAGCTTACCGGCACAGTACAGAACATGGGCCTCGCAGGCACTATCGTTGCCAACAGCAAGAACCTGGCCAGCTTCTCGGCCTACCACTACGGAGTACTTTCGAAATGCGTCTCCACCGTCACCATCCTGCCACAGATCTCAGGCGACATCACCGGCGGCGGCCTGATTGCCCGCGGCCAGACAGGCGGACTCGTCGAGGACTGCCTCTTCGCTGGCAAGATAGTACGTTCGGATGCCATCAAGGCCGGAGGCATCTGCGGCTGGCTGAGCGGCAACACCGACTTCGTCAACTGCATGGCAATCGGCGAACTCGACATCCAGATGGACAACACCTCGTATGCCATTGCACGAAACTCGAACAAAAAGGGCTCCATCACCAACTGCTACTATCTCGAAGGATTCGGCGGACGCATTGACGAAGGATCGACGGCCATCACCCGCGAACAGCTGCAGAGCGGCGAACTGGCCTACACCCTGGGATGGGGGCAGGAACTGGGCAAGGACGAATATCCCTCACCCATCTGCCCGATGAAGGTCATCAAGAAGGACGACGGCACCTACGAGAATGAAGGCACAGAACCCGTCGAACCCACGGCTCCCAAGGCCGACATCCTCGATGTGGTATTCAACGAGGACGGCTCGGCAGAGGATGTTTCGCCGATGCACAATACGGTGGAACACGTAGGAACGACCTCCAGCGTCTACTTCAACGAGACCTACCAGCGCAATGTGGCCCACTTCGAGAATCCTTGGAGCAAGACCTGCACCGGCTACTACAAGGTGGACTACGAGACCAACGATGCCATCCGCTCGGCTTTGGCCGACGGCCACTCGCTCGAGATGCTCGTAATGCCCGACTACGAAGGTGCCCTTCAGGATGTCGAGGCCAAGCCCTTCAGCGCTATGCAGGGCGGCGGCACCGGCTTCCTCGTTTGCAAGACGAACGCAGCCGGCAGCGGTGGCAAGAATGTGTTCACCTTCCTGCCCAACGTGACCGAGAGCG
>JAILBW010000216.1 GCA_024680695.1 Bacteroidaceae bacterium | reverse complement strand
TGGCTATTGCTGCGGGGTTCCACCTCTTCCCATTCCGAACAGAGAAGTTAAGCCCGTCTAGCGCCGATGGTACTGCACACCCGTGGGAGAGTAGGTAGCCGCCGTCTTTAATTAGAGGAAGCCCTTTGGTCCAAAAGACCGGAGGGCTTCTGCTTTTATACGCTGCCTCCTCTTTCGCGAGTGAGTGGCGAAGAGGGCTTTAAGGTTAGTCTACTATTTCAGAGCATCTCCATATTCCTTTAAATAGTAAGGTGTAGGATATGTGCTGAAGTAAGTGGAATCCATGTAAACGGCGAAGGTGGTAATATGCTGTATGCCCATGCTTTTGTAGGTTGTAATGTCAGCTTTAAAGGCATCGCTGTTCCATGGGAGTTCCACTGCAGGCTTCTTCCATCCACTGGCCATCGAAACATCGAGCCAATAGTCCAGCACCACTGCCGTTTTTGCAGGAAATACTTCCAGATTCTCTTTCAGAAAGTCGAGGTTCTTGGCGTTGCATCCGATGTTGTGTACCTCAGCTATGGAATCAGTGATGGGTTTGTCTAAGCGCCGTTGGAAAGGGGCGAACTCCAGGAAAATTCCTTCATGCGGCTTAACCTTGCGAGGAGCTTGCAGTGTGGAGAAATATGCCAGGTGTGCCAACGAGGCTTTTGGATCGAAGCTTCGAATGGACTCCAGCATACGATTTTCGATAATCAATGCCTGTTCGCTGGCGGAGTACTGTGCACATTGGGGGCATTGACAAATCGGTGCTCCGTCGTCTAACCAGAAATAGTAGCGATGATTGGTCGCAGTGAGATTTCGGGCGTAGTAGAGTGCTCGGCTGGCGATTGTATCAAGTGCTCGAGATGAGCTTACGCAGCAGTTGTAGTCTGGTGTGCGTCGTCCGTACTCGTCCATACGGAACATCGTGGTGTCTTCTGAAAAGAGTTCGCGTGGCAGTAGGGCGCTCATGGCGTGTAATTCATGCTCCACCATGATTCCGTATTTCTGGCATCCTGCCTGGAACTTCTGTCCCTTTTCCGATTTCCAGAATCTTAGAACCTGGTCGGGTGTAATATGAGTGCCAATGGTATTGATGCCATTCTCGTGAGCGATTCGTGGCCAGTCGGCCGTTTCCAAATCCTCCACAGAAAGCACGACACCACGCATCCTACTTGATGTTTCCTGCTGGTTGCATGCTGAGACGACCAGTGAGGCTGCTATTAATAGAAGTCCTATTCTGATGTTAGTTTTCATCCCTTGATTGATGTTTTAATGGTTTACAGAACGTAAAATTACACTTTTTCCCGTTCAGTTGCAATAATCAGACGATAAAATTGTAATTTTGCACTACGTAACAACACCTTTATCAAATGAAACACACATTTATTTCTTTCATGCTGGCAGCTGTAACGTTTGCTGCATGTACAAGCGTAGCAGAGAAGAGCGATTCTTCGCAAGAAGTATTCACGATGTCATGGCGAACTGCCGAACCTGACACAGGGTCTATTATCTCGGCTTCTGTATGGGACAATGTACCTGTACAGACGCGATTCTCTGCACCGTGGAGTGACAACCTTCTGGATGCTACGGAGTTCCAGTGTTATCTTTCGCCTCATTATTTCTACTTCAGATTTCAGGTGCCTGATGAGACTATTACTCTGCAGGAACCTTTTCTGAAGAAACTGGATGTGTGCAATGAAGACCGTGCTGAGATATTCTTGTCGGCGACTCCGGGTATGGAAACATATTACTGCATGGAAATCGACCCTCAAGGAAGAGCCCTGGACTATGTTACTAACTACTACCGTCAGTTTGATTACGACTGGAGTTTCCAGTCATTGCAGATAGAGACGATTGTCGAAAGCGATAAGTATTTTGTTGCCGGTCGGCTTTCCACTGCCGAGATGCTGCAACTCGGCATTCTTGCAAAAGAGTTCTACATGGGTGTTTTCCGTGCAGATTTTGACGGGCCAGAGCATGTTGTGTGGTACTCTCTTCTCCGGGTGGAGCGAGAAAAGGCAGACTTCCACATTCCCGAAATGCTATACAAGGTGGTTGTCGAAGAACCACAGACCACTCATCCGTGAAATCACAATGTCGGTGCGTCGATGCTGCAGGTCTGTGCCTGATCAGATTATGGACTTACAAGTCCGTCCGTAATCCTCGACCCGACGATTTGGCGGGAGCAGGGTAGCGGAGAGGTTGAAACGATGTTTCGTTCCATAAAAAAAGGAAGTGAACTTTCAGCTTTTGGCTGGAGTTCACTTCCCCTGTGATGATGATATCAGCGACTTACTCTGCGCGCAGGGTGAAGCGCTTGAAGTCGGTAACCGTCAGTTCCTTGTCCACAGACTTCAGGTAGGAGGACACTGTGAAGTTCTTGTCCCATATGTACTCCTGATTGAGCAGACACGACTCCTTGAGGAACTTGTTCAGACGACCCTTGGCGATGTTCTGAATCATGGCCTCGTTCAGTGTGGCAGCCTTCTCGGCCGACACGGTGGCGATGATTTCCTTTGCCTTGGCCACATCCTCGGCTGTAATCCAGCCCTTGGCCATGTTGCTCTCCATGTGGTCTTCGCTATCTACGTGTGCGGGGTTGATGCCGGCCTTGCGGATGGCAGCCTCTACAGCCTTCTGAATCTGCTCGGCCTTTGTCTTCTCGACAGCTACTGCAATCTCCTGATCCTTCACCGACTGGGGTACGCCCGTCTCGTCGATGGCGATTGGAGCAGCGCTGGCAATCTGCATGGCGATGTTCTTGCCTACGCTTTCGTCGTCCACCTTCTTGTTCAGGGACAGCATGGTGCAGAGTCCGTTGCGGTTCATGTGGTTGTAGGTGTAGATGGCTTCGCCCTCGATGGTGCAATAGCCGTCCAGTTCCATCTTCTCGCCGGTGATACCGCTGCGGGCTACAACTGCTTCCTGTACGTTGCCGTCGCCCATGGGCAGAGCCTTCACCTCGTCGAGGGTCTTGCACTTATTGGCCACTGCCAGGTCGAGGATCTGCTGTGTGAGAGCCACGAAGTCGGCATTGTTGGCCACGAAGTCGGTTTCGCACTTCAGGGCGATGATGGCTCCGAAGCCATTCTCGGCCTTCACCAGTACGCAACCCTCCGAAGCTTCGCGGTCGCTGCGCTTGGCTGCCACTGCTGCACCCTTCTTGCGCAGATATGCCACAGCGCCGTCCATGTCGTCGGATTCGGCCAGAGCCTTCTTGCAGTCAGCCAGTCCGGCACCCGTCATCTCGCGAAGTTTCTTGATATCGTTCATTGTAACGTTCATAGTCGTTCCCTTTTTTATTAATTCATATTTGATAAATCATTATTCACAATAGGGGAGAGGGTGAAGTTACTCGGCTGTTTCCTCAGCCTCTTCCTCTGCTTCAGCCTCTTCCTCAGTCTCGTCGGCGGGCGTCTCAGCCACATCCTCGCGAGCCTTGCCACCACGGCGGCTGCGACGTACGGGCTGGTCCTCCTGAACGGCAGCTGCATCGGCATCAGCCTTCTCCACCTTGCGCTCTTCGAGACCTTCGTTGATGGCTGCACAGCATGCGTCGAGAATCACCTCGATGCTCTTGCTTGCATCGTCGTTGGCGGGAATCACGAAATCGATGTTGTTGGGATCCGAATTGGTGTCGACAATACCGAACACGGGGATGCCCAGGCGATTAGCTTCGCGTACGGCAATCTGCTCCTTGAGGACGTCTACTACGAAGAGGGCTGCGGGCAGGCGAGTGAGGTCGGCGATGGAGCCCAGGTTCTTCTCCAGCTTTGCGCGCTGGCGGCTGATCTGCAGGATCTCACGCTTCGACAGGTTGGCGAAGGTGCCGTCGGCAGTCTGCTTGTCGATGTTGGCCATTTTCTTCACAGCCTTGCGGATGGTGGGGAAGTTGGTCAGCATGCCGCCGGGCCAACGCTCAATCACATAAGGCATGTTCACAGAGGTAGCCTTGTCGGCCACGCACTGCTTTGCTTGTTTCTTAGTAGCTACAAAAAGAATCTTCTTTCCGCTCTTGGCAATCTGCTTCAGTGCCTCTGCAGCCACATCCACCTTTGCAACCGTCTTGTGCAGGTCGATGATGTGAATGCCATTACGCTCCATGAAAATGTAGGGAGCCATTGCGGGATTCCACTTTCTCTTCAGGTGGCCGAAGTGACAGCCAGCTTCCAGAAGGGTATCAAAATTTGTTCTTGACATTGTTTCTGTTTGTTTTGTTTGTTTACTTTCCTTTTAATTCTTTCTCTGTTAGAATCAATCTGCGAGTAGTCCACCCGATTATACCTTATTATATTTATATATAGGAGTCTCGCCGATTTAGATGCTAAACTTTATTTCATTGCATAGTGCGCTCGACGCTGTTGCTTCGTTCGTCGCAGAAATACGCATTATGCATTGAATATTAACGCTTGCTGAACTGGAAGCGACGGCGTGCTTTGGGACGTCCCGGCTTCTTGCGCTCCACCTCGCGGCTGTCGCGGGTCATGAAGCCTTCGGCACGCAGTGCCTTCTTGTCGTCGGCATTGATCTTCACGAGTGCGCGGGCAATAGCCAGACGCAGAGCCTGCGACTGACCTGTATATCCACCGCCGTACAGGTTCACCTTGATGTCATATTTCTCTACTGCGTCCAACAGCGCCAGAGGCTGCTTGACCACGAACTGCAGAATAGGATTGGGGAAGTATTCCGTCAGGTCTCTCTTGTTGATGGTAATCTTTCCACTGCCCTCGCTTACATAAACGCGAGCCACGGCGCTCTTGCGGCGGCCTAATGCATTAACTACTTCCATCGTTTATTATTTATACTGGTTAATATCAATTGCCTTGGGGCTCTGTGCCTGCTGCTTGTGCTCGGGACCCTCGTAGATGAAGAGGTTTGTAATCAGACGATTTGCAAGCTTGTTCTTTGGGAGCATACCCTTGACCACCTTGCGAATCAGCTTCTCTGCGCCGTTGGGCTTCTCCAGAATGCTGGCGGGAGTTGCCTCACGCTGTCCGCCGGGATAGCCTGTATAGGACAGATATACTCGGTCGGTCATCTTCTTGCCTGTGAGCTGAATCTTCTCTGCGTTAATGATGATGACATTGTCTCCGCAATCTACGTTGGGAGTGAATTCGGGCTTGTACTTGCCTCTCAGCAACTTTGCCACTTTCGTGCACATGCGGCCAAGCACCTGGTCGGTGGCGTCCACCACCACCCATTCCTTCTTGGCGGTTGCTTTGTTCACATTAGTGGTCTTGTAACTCAATGTGTCCATTTTGTTTTGTTTCTTTTTGTTCACTACTTAATTAAATACTTTCAGCGCGATTCACGAACCATGTGTTCGGCCAAAGAAACACACTATTCACACGCACTTTTGGGGCTTTTTTGACCCCTGTAGATAATAATCGGCGTGCAAAGGTACGACATTTCTTTGAAATGGCAAGCGTTTCCTCGCTTTTTTTCTTGAAAATCTTTCCATTCGCCCCTTTCTTGTCTCTGCTTTTTCTGAATTCCGACTCTTTTGCCTCCTGCTTCATCTTGGGTAGCAGTTCCAGCCGCATCCCGCAGCGACCCATCGTGCTTGGCATAGAGTAAGGCGCAAAAATAGAAAATTTCACTCGAAAAGTGCGAAACAGCCTACATGCCTACATAAAATCTCTTGAAACCCGCATGAATAAAGGGATTGCGGCGAATCCAAGCCTACATAAAGCCTACATAAAGCCTACATAGAGCCTACATTCAGATTCTCTCTCCATTTATGTATGAAGTATGTAGGCATCATGTAGGCTTTATGTAGGCTTTATGTAGGCTTGAAATTTTGCAACTTTTTGTACTACAGAAATTTACCGGCAAATCATGTAGGCATGTAGGCTGTCTGGCCATTTTCAAAATGAAACTGCGGCAAAACAGGCCTGACATTTCAGCGAAAACTTGCGCAAGCAGGAGCCGGTGCGACAGCAAGCAGGAGTCGGTGCGGCAGCAAGCAGGAGCCGATGCGGCAGCAAGCAGGAGCCGATGCGGCAGCAAGCAGAGGATTTGTTGCCATCTGGAATTGACGCAGAACTGTCTTTAGAAATGATGCTAAGCCCCTTTCTTCCGTTATCAGGGATTGTCCTTCGCCTACACACTTGCTGTGATGATGCTTACTGCTTGCGCAAGTAATGCTTTTTTCTTGCTGTAGTTTTCTTTACAACTTGCGCAAGCGTCACGAAAAGCATCGTGAAACCATTATTTTACTTTGCTGTTCCATTCTTTAACATTATTTAACGCGGATGCTGTGTGTTGTTTAGGCATTTTATGTAATTTTGCATTGATTTTAACAATATTTATTTAACTATACACACAAACCTAAACAACAAAAGCAATGAAAAAAGGAAGTATTGTTACCATGTTCCTTCTGGCATTGATGTGCTGTGGAGGAACGAGTGCGTGGGCCTTGACCGCGAAGACGGACGGGACCTATGTGATTCGGAATGCTGCCGACCTGTATGCTTTTGCCCAGTTGGTGAACGGTGGTCAGTATGGCGCCAATGCCATCGTGACTGCCGACATCGACTATCGGGCTTACGGCACAAAGGGCGACGGACTAATTGGTGGCATCGGCCAGAAGATCGACAACGTGGAGTTTGCAGATGCCTACGTTGGTTCGTTCGATGCGCAGAACCACAAGATTACCATTGCTACCAACCAGGACCGTAACACCAACGGACGTGGTGCCGAGGGTATGGGCGGCCTCTTCGGCTGTCTGGGCGAAGGCTCCACTATCAGCAACCTCTGGTTGGATGGTACCCTAACGGGTAACGGTCACCGCATGTCCGGTCTCTGCCAGAATGTGCGAGGCACGACGCTGACCAACATTCTGGTAAGCGTGGACATCACCTCCACCTGGAAGGGCGAGGACAGCGACCTGGCTTCCGGCGGTATCCTCGGTCAGGCCGAGAAAGCCAACTACCTGAAGAACGTGACATTCGCCGGCTCCTTCAAGTGCAAGGGCAACGAAGGCCACACTCAGGGCGGCAACAACGAGTGGTTCGGCGGTTTGCTGGGCTGGGTGGAGACCGGCCCGACGACGATGGAGAACTGCGTGGCCATCATCAGCAGTGTGGAGCAGGATGCTGCTTCGGCCTTCAAGTCGCAGAACCCCGGCGGCAAGCAGAAGAACAGTCCGATGTCGCGCCACGACGAGAATCTGGTGATAGCCAAGAACTGCTACTACCAGCTGCCTCCGCAGTGGACCACCGAATGGGAGAACTACAAGGACTACTTCATCGACAACGGTGATAAGGACTGGGAAGAGACCGTGGTGACCCCGGCTCAGCTGCAGAGCGGCGAGATTTGCTTCAAGCTGAACGGCGACCAGACCGAAATCGGTTACTGGCAGACCATCGGCGTGGACCTCTATCCTACGCCTATCGAAGAGGAGAACGGACAGGTTTACCTGAAGGATGGTCACTACACCAACGATGATGTCGATATCATCCGCACGGCAGAAGACCTCTATGCCTTTGCGAAGGCGGTGAATGCCGGCGACTATGCCCGTAAGGCTAAGGTTGTGGCCGACATTGACTATACCGAGTATGGCACCAAGGGCGACGCGCTCATCGGCGGCATCGGCCAGAAGATTAACAACGTGGAGTTCGCAGACGCCTACGTAGGCTCGTTCGATGCACAGGGCCACAAGATTAAGATTGCTACCAACCTCGACCGTGCCACCAGCGGCCGTGCTGAGGGTATGGGCGGCCTCTTCGGCTGTCTGGGTGAAGGCTCCAAGATCAGCAACCTGTGGCTCGACGGTACCCTGACGGGTAACGGCCACCGCATGTCCGGTCTCTGCCAGAATGTGCGAGGCACGACGCTGCAGAACATTCTTGTAACCGTCGACATCACTTCCACCTGGAAGGGCGAGGACAGCGACCTGGCTTCCGGCGGTATTCTCGGTCAGGCCGAAAAGGCTAACTACCTGAAGAATGTGGTGTTCTCCGGCTCCTTCAAGTGCAAGGGCAACGAAGGCCACACTCAGGGCGGCAACAACGAGTGGTTCGGCGGTTTGCTGGGCTGGGTGGAGACCGG
>JAILBW010000152.1 GCA_024680695.1 Bacteroidaceae bacterium | reverse complement strand
TTTGAAGTCTATGCCGTCGGGATCTGTTGTCGTGGGCTCCCAACGAGTGGCGTAGGAACTCAGCATGTTCTCGTGGGCGATCGTGGGGTGGGGCATTACATACAGGCTGTCGCCCCCGTCGGGGAAGCGTCCCACGCTCTGTATGCCGTCGTGGGCGCAATATACGAGTGTGTCGCTCCACGAGAGGTCGGAGGCGGTGAGTATCACCAATGAGCCTTCGGAGTTCTCTAACTTGAAGTCGGCATGCAGCTGACTGTCGGTGGGCAGTTTGTCGCACCAGATAATCTTGTATCCGTGGGCAGGAATCTTCGTGTCGGCTTTCGTGCCGGAGGCTGTGATGCAATACTTCAGCGGGTTTTGCAGGTCGTCGCTCAGGTAGCAGCCCTCGAGCTCGAAGTCGTCGCCCGACAAGTTGTAGAGTTCTACCCAGTCGTTCTTCTTGAAGTATTCGTTCACATAGCGGCTGTTTCCGGCACTCACCTCGTTGATGACCACGGGCTTCCCCGGCACAGGCTTCCCCTCGGCATCCGTCTGCCGGGTAAAGCAGGCCACCAGCCGCAGGGGGGCCGTCGAGGTGGGCATCACCATCACGGGGTCGGTGGAGAGGTACTCCATGTCCTCGTCATACTGGAACGGCAGCTGCATCATCAGTGAGGCGTCCCAATAGATGTCACTGCTCGTATAGCTGGTGTTGTGCACCTCGACGGCTATCAGATTGTCGCCCGCATGGAAGAGGGAGCGGTCCAGGTCGATGGTGCCCGTGAAGGGGGCATCGCCGGCATAGGTGGTGCTGAACGTTTTGCCGGTGATGGCACCCGAAGGCATGTTATAGCGAGCCGCCTCGGTGCCGTTCACATAGACCACCATGCCGTCGTCCAGAGAATAGTTCAGCACGAAGCGGACGTCCTCGTCGCTCATATCGTCGATGTGGAACGTCTGGCGGAAGTAATAGGCTGGGTGCTTCTGGCTGCTGTCGCTGCCGTAGGAGATCTTGGTGGCGAAGGTCTGCACATTGCTATACCCCAGAGGGGCCGCACCGCGACTCCACGACCTGTCATCATATTCGGGCTGAGTCCACGACGTGCCGCCGAGCGCTCCACGGTCATAATAGGCCCACGTGGAGCCCTTCTCCACAAGCAGTTTCTGCGTGTCTGTGCCGGCTTCATCGGAACGGTACCAGCCCAGGAAGCGATAGCCCTGGGGCGCAGAAGCCTTCAGCGTCACGGGGGGAAAGAGCGTGCCGGAGAACTTTCCCGTCGGGACCACGATGTCGTTCACCTGCAGCTTCGCCGTGGACAGGTTGCTTGAGAGGGAGACCTGCTGCCCGGTGATGCTGGAGAGCCTCATGCCCGCGTAGCTCTGCAGCGCCTGGATGAGCGTGGCCTGCCGACTGGCGAGGCTTGAGATCAGCGTATTCGTGGTGCCCCATGGCGAGACATTGGCACCATAGCCATTATCGGGCAGCATTTGCATGTCGTACACCCGAGTGGCCAGTTGCTTCATGATTTCCTCGCAGCGGGTGGGCTCGAACACCGACCCGGCTACAAGGCAGAACGTATCGATAAACTTCTTTCGGAACGTGGGATTGTTGAGCAGATTCAGGAAGATGGTCACCACCTCAATCTCCTTCGTATAGTTGGAAACAGCCTCGCCATAGAGCGTGTTGAAGGTGTAAGTCTTTTTCCCTGCAAATGTGGAGAATGGACTGGTTGTGTTGAAGCTGTGGTCGAGGTCGTAAAGGATGAAACGGAAACGTCCGCCGTCGGCAATTGGACGGAATGCCTTCAAGTTGTTTTGTGGCCAGTCGGTGCTGCCGAGGTACAACTCGACGGCAAGATAGTTGCAGAATTCATCTACATCGATCATCTCGCACACTTTCTGGTAGTAGCTGTCGATGACTGCCAACCGGCTGTATGAATAGAGTGTCTTCCAAGCATCCTTGTTGCCGCACATTTGAACGTAGCCCGAATCGGGGTCCATCTCGAAAAGGTCAATCTCGTCCTCGTCAAGTCCATAGTTGGCATAGACATGCTGCTTATTGCTCGGCTCTCTCATGTTGATAACACCCTTATAGACTCCGTTGATGTAGTGAACGACGGGTGTGTATTCCTGGTAGTCAATGTCGAGTCCGCTGGTGGCCACCACCTGTTGCAGGAAAGCGTCCTTCACTCGGCAACTGTAGTCGTTGCCGCCGTTACGAATCTGCAGCACCTTGTGTTTCAGATAAGGCTTTGCATCGAAGAATGGATAGTCAAGCGTCTTCTTGTCCTCATAGTTCTTCACGGCATGAATCTTGAACGAATAGGGCGTATAGGCGCGACTCCATCCGCCGCAGCGTTTCATCTCAGCCTCTTGGTTGACAAGCGAATGGCCCTCGGCATCGAGAAACTCGAAATTGCATGGGCGATCCCATTCCATATTCCAGTTGCATCGCGAACTCTGTCCTCGCCCAGCGCGACCCTTGGTGCCTTTCACAAAGATACCCAGCGTGTCGGAATACAGATTCTGCGGGGCTGTGACTACCGAGATGATCGGCAGTGAGAAATTCTTATCCTTCAGTATGAATGTGCGAGTGACGACCGGACTCGACAGATAACCTTCACGAAACAGGGCAAAACGATAGACCTTGGTGGAATTTAGGTTAAAATAACCATTGGTGCTCGTCGAACCGTTCTTCAGCGTGGGTGTACTGCCGTCGGTTGTGTAACGCAGGATGCAGCCGGTGGGTATTCCGACGCTAAAGACCATCGAATTGCTGAATATCTGGCTTTCCTTGGTGATTACGGGTGCGCTAAGCCGCTCTGTACAGAACGTCATGCCGACATTTTGTTTACCCGGAGTGGGCGTACTGCTCAGCATCCATTCGTTCTTTCCATCGCTGGTTTGGGCATAGCTGGAGCGAGGAGGAATGGGGGGATAGGCCACGCTGGCTACAATGACGCCAGAAGAATTGCTCAGATACAGTTCGCCGCCCTCGGGGTCGAGTTTCAGATCCAACTGACTCAGGCAGTACTTGTCGTGATGCTCGAACCACAGCGTTTTGTACCCTCCTTTAGGGACAATAGTACTCTGTGTGATTCTCACCATCTTGAGTTTGCTCTGGTCGATGCTAATCCAGTAACCGCGCAGTTGCAGGTCGCTCTCCGTGGCGTTGTATATCTCGGCCCAGGCACCATAGTTCCAACTGGGATCGACAAATTGGTCAAGATTCGAGACCATCAATTCATTGAAATAGATGGCCGGCTCAGTCTCGCTCCATGCAGGTAGGACGAAAGTGAGAAAAGCAGAGATAAGACAGAGAAAATGACGCACCTTGTACTAATTTTTTCCGCAAAGGTATGAAAGTTTGCGCACATTTGCAAGAATAACGCTCCGAAAAGCATTTCCGTCGGTCATTTTGCGAAAAAAAATGATTTCCGCTCCGTTTAATGCTTGCGTCTGCCGTTTTTTGTGTACCTTTGCACTATGATACGGCGATTTCTTTTCATTTGGGCGGTAGTGTCCCCTGTGTGCTGCGCCTTCTCGCAGCAGACGGTGGCGTTTCCCTATCCGGATATACCCTCGACCCTCGTCGAGCCGCAGGAACGCTTGACTTTTGTGCTGAATCATTTCTGGGAACAGTATCACTTCGACGATACCACGCTGTCAAATCGCCGCATTGCCGAACAGGGAATTGCCGACTTCCTGAATCTGCTCAACTATGAGAGTGACTCTGCCCTTTGCCGTCGGGCGGTAGATGCATTCGTGGAAAAAGGCTTTGCAAACGAGGCGCAGCGCGGCTATTTTGAGCAGAAGCTTACGCACTACCTTTCCAATCCAGAGTCTCCTCTGCGCAACGAATCTGTCTATGCTCATTTCTTGCGCGGGATAGTGGCGTACCTGCCTGCTTCTGACGCGATTGCCGAGCGTTCCACGCAGATGTTGCGACTCATCGGGATGAATGCCGTCGGCGATGTGGCCACAGACTTCTGCTTTCGACTTCGCGACGGACAACAAAAGCGACTCTCGGATATTAAATCGCCATTCACACTGCTCATATTCAGCGACCCTGAGTGTGAACATTGCCGAGAGGCCCTGCCTCGCCTCGTTGCCGAAGATGCCTTGAAGGACGAACGTCTCTCTGTACTTCTTGTCTATCCCGATAGCAATACGCCACACTGGCTGAAAGTTCAGCGCAGCCTGCCGGCTAATTGGTGGGATGTCTGCAGCCCCAATGGTGAGATAATGCGCAGCCCATTGTACCACCTGCCTTCGCTCCCGTCGCTATACCTTTTGGATGCAAGAAAATGTGTACTCATCAAGGATGGCACACTCGAGCAGGTGACCGATGCACTTCATCGTGCAAAGGATTCCACGCCATGATCATGATTCTCTGCATCAGATTAAACCATAGTTACATATATTCTCATTTAAGAAACAGATTCTCAGCATAATGAAAAAACAGCTTTTACTCTTGCTCACGCTCTCTGTTCCAGTCCTCTCCTTCGGCCAAAACGTGATGGGGCGCATCACTGCGAACGGCGTCGGAGTGCCAAATGTGATGGTGAGCGACGGCGAAGTCGTGACACAGACCGATGCCGACGGACAGTATTCGTTCACCTCGACGAAACACTATCCTTACGTTTTCTATTCACTTCCTCGCGGCTATAGGCCACAGCAGAAGAACGGTTTCGTCCCTTTGTTCTGGCAATCGCTCGACTCGAATAATAAAGAGAAGGTGGAGCGGCACAATTTCATGCTGTTCCCGTCCGAAAACGACAACTATCAGATGATCATTGGTGCCGATTCGCACTTGGCCAACCGTACCGGCGACCTCAACCAGTTCAAAGACGGCTATGTGACTCGCATTCGTCAGGAGAAAAGTGCCTCGCCCGATCCGGTCTATTCGATGATTCTGGGCGACCTGACTTGGGACAACTATTGGTATTCCAGGAAGTTCAACTTGGCAGACTTTTACAGCAAGTGCACGGAATTCTCCTATCCTGTGATTCTGTGGCCAGTAATCGGCAATCACGACAACGACGGCGGAACGGCTCCAAGCAACGATACCGACTTCCTTTCGGCTCAACCTTGGCGCAAGACGGTGGCCCCGACGTTCTACTCCTTCAACCTCGGGCGGGTGCACTATGTGGTGCTCGACGATATCTACTACAAGAACGAGGACACCGGCGGCAGCTACAATACTGGCATTGTGGGCAGCCGCAACTATGATGCCCTGATCACCGACGACCAGTTCGAATGGCTCGAGAAGGACCTTGCCCTCGTCGAGGACAAGGATGCACCGCTTGTCATTGCAATGCACATTCCCACTTGGGCCCTGTCCTCTTCGTCACCCTACACACCCCTTGCTCGGCTCTCAAACGACGGCACTAACCGCCTTTGCAAGGCTGTGAAGCAGTTCAGCAAGGTGCACATCGTGACAGGACATACCCACTACAACTATGTGGCTCATCCTAAGGAGTATCCCAACGTGACGGAACACAACATTGCCGCCATCTGTGCTACATGGTGGTGGACTGGCCAGATCACAGGCCATCATGTTTGCAAGGACGGCTCGCCCGGTGGCTACTCGATGTGGACGGTGAGGGGCGACGAAGTGTCATGGAAATACCATTCAATCGAGGACAACGGCAACATGCAGATGCGTATCTACGACATGAACACCGTCAAGGATTACTTTGCCAACGACGAGAATGCGAAGAAATTCTTTGCTGTCTATCCGTCGCGCACTACGTATAGTTCTGTGGGAAAGAACGTAATCTACATCAATGTGTTCGGCTATGATACAGACTGGAAAATCGAGGTGTTCGAGAGCAAGATAAAGCGCTCTGTGAGCCGTGTCCGCAACGAAGACCCCTTCCACACCATTGCCTACGACGTTCCTCGCACAGTGCAGAACGGCAGCTGTACGGCCGACTTCTCCACCAACATGACGAGTCACCTATTCCAGTCCACCATGACCTCTGCTACGCTTCCCGTCACGGTGCGCGTCACCGATTCGTTTGGGCGTGTTTTTGTGCAGAGTATCGAGCGTCCGCATCCTTTCAATCTCGACATGGAGAAACTGCAGTTGAATGACGACCTCACGGATGTGGGTTCTACGGAGCTGACGCCCAAGGTGAAGGTGTATAGTCCCTCGCTTGGCCAGCTGTGCATCGAAAGTCCCATTGAGCAGCCTGCGCTCATAGTCCTGCCTGACGGTACATTCCGCAGAGTCAGCCTTCAGCGTGGCAGCAATATGCTCCCAGCAGGGCATTGCCCAGGCATCTGTATAATAAAGGTAGGGGAGGGGACGAAGAAAGTGATGCTTCGTTAGACTGAATTTGCTGTTGAACATTTGTTTCATTGACCATTGAACATTGACCATTGAACATTTAATTCATTGACCATTGAACATTGACCATTAACACTGACAGCAGTGTCTTTAACCTTTAAGCTTTAACCTTTACAAGACTCTTGAACAATGACTTACAGAAAACTACTTTTCCTGCTTAGCCTGATTCCCATTGTGGCAGGCGCACAGAACATCACAGGGCGCATCACTTGCGACGGGCGCGGAGTGAAAGGTGTGGCAGTCAGCGACGGCGATGTGGTAGTGGTGACGGACAAGAACGGTCGCTATGCCATGCAGTCGCAAAAGCGCAATGGCTACGTGTTCTTCACCCAGCCGCGAGGCTACGAACCCGAATTCCACGACGGATTCAATCCTCAGTTCTGGCAAGCACTTACGGCGCCGTCGGCCAATGTGTCGGAACAACACGACTTCCGTTTGCGAAAGGTGAAAAATGACAGTTTCCGTTTCATCATCGGTGCCGACGTTCATCTTGCCCGACGTGCCGAGGACCTTTCACAATTCCGCAACCTGTTCATCCCCTGCCTGGCAAAGGAGCGCAAGGCAGCCGACGACAAGCCCCTCTATTCGATGATGCTGGGCGACCTTGCCTGGGACATCTATTGGACGCAGAACAACTTCAACCTCAAGGACTTCATGGCTGCACTGCGCGAGTCGGGATATGATGTGCCGCTTTTCCCGGTGATGGGCAATCACGACAACGACCCCTCGGTGCCGCCTACGCCTGCTACCGATTTCCTCTCCAGCGGCCCTTGGCGCAGCATTATGTGCCCGAACTACTACTCCTTCAACCTCGGACGGGTGCATGTCGTTGTGCTTGACGACATTGTGTACAAGAACGAGGACACTGGCGGCAAATACGCCAAGGGCGTAGTCGGCAGCCGCAACTACGATGGAGTGATTACCGACGAACAGTTCGAATGGCTTCGTCAGGACCTTGCGCTTGTCTCTCACCGCACTCCCGTTATCGTGGGTCTCCACATTCCCACGACAAGGCTTCGCCCCGATGATTTCGTCGTGGATTTGAAGCTCGGCCGCAGGTCCACGCAACGCCTCTTCGACCTGCTCAAAGGCTTCAAGGAAGTGCATATCGTTAGCGGCCATACTCACATCAATGCCAATATGCACCCCGAATACTATCCAAACATCATGGAGCACAACATCGCAGCCGTTTGTGCTACTTGGTGGAATACGGGCCTCTACACCGGTCGGCATCTCTGCACCGACGGCTCGCCTGGAGGCTATTCCCTGTGGACGGTCAATGGCAGAAAGCTGCGTTGGCAGTACCATTCGATGGAGAACAACGGAGAGGCTCAGATGCGTATCATCGACATGAACGCAGTGCGGGATTTCTATCGCAATACGCCTGCAGTAAAGGATTTCCTGACGAAGTACCCCAACCGAACGGACTATGGGAAGGTCGCGGATAACATGGTCTATGTGAACGTCTTTTCCTACGACACCGACTGGAAGGTCGAGATGTTCGAGGACGGACAGCCGCTGACCGTTACCAGAGAACGCGCCGAGGATCCCCTGCACACACTTGCCTTCGACCTCCCAGCCTTCATAAAGGTGGGGTCGTCTGGCAACGGGTCGCAGACGAAGAAGTCGCTCCACATCTTCGTGGCGCAGGCTCATTCAGAGAGCACTCCCGTTACGGTTCGAGTCACAGATTCCTTCGGGCAGGTTTACACCAGCGAACTACGCCGCCCCGCCCAGTTCGACCTCAACAGCCTCCCCTAGCTTTTATTTCATTGACCATTGACCATTAAACATTGACCATTAAACATTGACCATTGACCATTGACCATTGACCATTAAACATTGACCATTTATTTCATTGACCATTGAACATCGACACTGGCAGCGGCATCTTTAACCTTTCGCTCGGCTCTGCCGCTTTGCCTTTAGTGCAAAGAACCTTTACACAAACCAAATAAACCCAAAAAATCATGACAACAGGAAACGTAAGACCGGCCGACATGGAGCGCATTACGACGCCCGCCTTGGCCAAGAAGTTCATCGAAGAGCAGATTGAGGCACTACGTGCCCAGATTGGCGACAAGAAAGTGTTGCTGGCCCTCTCGGGCGGAGTTGATTCGTCGGTAGTAGCCGCATTGCTCATCAAGGCCGTAGGCAAGCAACTGGTGTCGGTGCATGTAAATCACGGCCTGCTGCGCAAGGGCGAGCCCGAACAGGTGGTGCGCGTTTTCCGCGACGAGCTGAACGCCAACCTCGTCTATGTGGATGCCACCGACCGCTTCCTCGACAAGTTGGCTGGTGTGGCCGACCCCGAGCAGAAGCGCAAGATTATTGGCGCCGAGTTCATCCGAGTGTTCGAGGAGGAAGCCCGAAAGCTCGAGGGCATCAGCTTCTTGGCTCAGGGCACTATCTATCCCGACATCGTGGAGTCGGGGCCGGTAAAGTCGCATCACAATGTAGGCGGCCTGCCCGACGACCTGCAGTTCGAGCTTGTTGAACCTATCAAACTGCTCTTCAAGGACGAGGTGCGCGTCGTTGGCAAGGAACTTGGCCTGCCCGACAACATGGTGTATCGCCAGCCGTTCCCCGGCCCGGGACTTGGCGTGCGCTGCACCGGTGCCATCACTCGCGACCGTCTGGAGGCTCTGCGCGAAAGCGATGCCATCCTGCGCGAGGAGTTTGCCAAGACCGGCCTCGAGGACAAGGTGTGGCAGTATTTCACCATTGTGCCTGACTACAAATCGACGGGCGTGAAGAACGACAAGCGCAGCTGGGACTGGCCCGTCATCATCCGTGCCGTCAACACTCGCGACGCAATGACTGCCACCATCGAGGAGATTCCCTACGCCTTGCTGCACCACATCACCAAGCGTATCGTTACCGAAGTGCCGGGCGTGAACCGCGTCCTTTACGACCTCACTCCGAAGCCTACTGGCACGATTGAGTGGGAATGATGTGAGTGGTACAAAAAATCTTTACAATACATTACGATCGGGACAGCGCACCTGCTGCCGACGCACAACGGAAATAGCCCGAAGGGGCGACAGAGACACAACTCGCTAATGAGAATTGTTTTGCGTATTCTGTCGTCCCTTCAGAGTTTGTTTTTGGAATTATTCGCGGTCATTCATGGCACATTTGTGTTGTCACGTGGAGCATCCGCTTCAATCTTGCAGGTCGCGGCAATGATTAAGGCCTGCCAACTGTTTGGTAACGACAGGGTTGTCACAGTCTCAGTCCAGACGATGTCTGCGCCCTAAACCCTTTTTGTGCATGTGCGTTTGTGCATCCTTCCATATATATGAAGGATGCACGCACGCACAGCATATTTATTGGTTTGCACATTCAAATAGACACTCATTCCGACTTGACGGAGTGGGTGCTTTTGTTATCAGAACTATTGGTGTCCGACTTTCCCGAGCGGGGGGCAGGCTCGACGATAGTCAAATGCAAAGAGAAATGGTCAAGGGCCGATAATCACATTTGATATAGATCCAAATTTTCTTTTACACTATCATTCTTTCAATACTCCTCTTCCGCCCATTTGACTAACAACCTTCGGGGACTTGCTGCAATAGGAACCAATGCGACAGCAAGCAAGGGCCAATGCGACAGCAAGCAAGGGCCGATACGACGGCAAGCAGAAGGTTGTCGGATACAACCAGTCCTATTTTTCCCCACAAAAGCCTCACCTCCGTCGCTTCTTCCCTCCGTAGGCAAAGCTTCACAAAATGCTCCGCCACCAACGGATATTTGCCCCAACGCTGACGCCCGACTTGCGTTGCCCCTAATGGAGGGATTTATTTATCTCCTTGATTTTTTTGTGGAAAATATTTGGTGGAATCAGATATTTTTCGTAACTTTGCATTGTAATAAACAACATAAAAAGCAAGGCAACAACCAGCCTTGTATATTCATAACGAAAATATAAACAATAAAACTAAAAGAATACGCGTATGAAGAAGCTGATCTTTCTGAGTCTTGCCCTTTTCTGCCTCTCAGTCGGCAGCGCTTGGGCACAAGTGTTTGTTCAGGGCAATTTTTCGTTCACGGTGACCGACGCAGAAGCAAAGACGGTTGGGGTGCAAAGAGCCAATAACCTCATCTCTGGCGAGATGGTCATTCCCGCTACGGTGGTGTACGAAGGAGTGACCTACACCGTCACCAAGGTGACGAACAACGCCTTCAAGAACACGGCAATCACCAGCGTCACGATTCCCGCTACGGTGACGAACATTGGCGACCGGGCTTTCGAAGGCTGCAACGCACTGACCGACTTCACCATTCAGGACGGTGATGAGCCGCTTTCGCTCACCGCTGGATTCTATGGCATTATGTATTCCTGCGATGCCGACAAGACGGTGTACATCGGGCGTGACCTGGTGCTCAGCGAGAATTCGGCTCCTTTCCCCAATGCCAAGAGTGTGACGTTCGGCGACAAGGTGACAGCGATCCATCGCAACCTGTTCCAGAATAGCTACAAACTGGGCAGCGTCGCCATCGGCAAGAACGTAAAGACCATCGGTGAGTACGCCTTCTCGGGTGCCGGCACCGACGACTCTGTCGAAGAAATGACTGTCACGATGGGCGAAAATGTGACCGAAATCGGTGTGAGCGCCTTCGACGGATGCCGCAAGCTGAAGGCTGTCACCCTGCCGGAGAAGCTGACCTTCATCTTCAGCAATGCTTTCCATGCTGTCGGCCTGACGTCAATCTCCATCCCCGCCTCGGTGGACAGCATTGGCGATCGCGCCTTTGCCGACTGCTCCAATATAGCCAACATCCGCATCGAGAACAAGGCCGAGGCGCTGAAGCTGTGGAACGGCTTTTACGGCACATTTTATAATAGTACGGGCGACAAGACGTTGTACATCGGCCGCGACCTGAAGCTCAATGAGGTCACAGCCCTGGCATCCAACGTGACGAGCGTGAAGTTTGGCGACCAGGTGACGACGATCAATCCCAGTCTTTTCTACGAGGTGAACAAGCTGGCCAGCGTCAAGATGGGCAGCGGCATCAAGACCATCGGCTACGATGCCTTCTACGAAGCCGGCGACGACGAGACCATCGCCGAGATGATCGTCGAGCTGGGCGAGAACATCGAGACAATCGGCACCCGCGCCTTCGGGGGCTGCGACAGACTGATGTCCGTCGTCCTGCCCTCTACGCTGACGACCATCGAGGGCAATGCCTTCGTGGAAACAGGCCTTACTGGCATCACCATCCCAGCCTCGGTTGACAGCATCGGCGAGAGAGCCTTTGCCAGCAATGTCAACCTGGCCAGCATCCGCATCGAGGACAAAGCCGAGCCGCTGAAGATGGCGGTGGGTTTCTACGGCACCTTTTATAATAGCAATGCCGACAAGACGGTGTACATCGGCCGCGACCTGACACTCAACGAGATTAACGCACTGGCATCCAACGTGACGAGCGTCGAATTCGGCGATCAGGTGACTGCCGTCAATCCGAAGTTGTTCTCCGGTGTGGACAAGCTGGCCAGTGTCAAGATGGGCAGCGGCATCA
>JAILBW010000117.1 GCA_024680695.1 Bacteroidaceae bacterium | reverse complement strand
CGACGAAACTGAAAGAATTTATTTATGAATCATTTTCGATGAACTCACGTTAATCAGTGCCGAGGGGTGCGAAAGATGGATTCTTCGTTCTATTAGCATCGAAATATGGAAATAATATTTTACGTCATTTTACACACACCTGCTCGTTTCTTATTTGAAAATACTTTACACGAACAAATCCGATGCAGGTTTCATTGCATGCAATTGAGCGTTTTTTACCTGCCAAACGAGCCAAAAAACCTGCCAAACGGTCTTTATAATCTGCCAAAACACGTGAAAAATGCACTTTTCGATTACAAATATGCCTCTTTGCGACAGCAAGCAGGGACGTTTGCGACAGCAAGCAGGGGCTTCCGCGACAGCAAGCAGGAGGCATTGCGACAGCAAGCAGGAAGTGTCTGCTGTTACCGCGGATTTTGCATTTTGCATTTTGCAAATAGAATTTTGTACACTACGTTCGAGCCTGCATCCCCTCCCGCTTGCCTTCATTATTATTTTCTTCCCTTTTCCTTTGTCAATTCCCTTTCTTTTTCATAAATTTGCATCGTAGTTTAATCGTAAAAGGCGTTTACTATGATTTATGTTTTTCTTGCAGAGGGATTCGAGGACATCGAGGCGATTGCTCCGGTGGACATTATGCGGCGCGCAGGTTTGCCCGTCGAGACCGTTTCCGTGACAGGCAATCGAGTGGTGACAAGTGCCCACGGGGTGGGCTTCGTGGCGGACCGACTGTTCGAGGAGGTGTCGATAGAGGATGCCGAACTACTGGTGCTACCGGGCGGCATGCCAGGTGCCACGAATCTCTATGCCTGTGAACCCCTCCGTCGGGCCATCCTAACCCACCATGCCGCAGGACGGATGCTTGCCGCCATCTGTGCTGCTCCCCTCGTCTATGGCCGGATGGGGCTGCTACGGGGCGTGAATGCCACCTGCTATCCGGGCTTCGAGAGTGAGCTGCAGGGCGCCACTTGCACCGGCGCACTTGTCGAGCAGGACGGCCAGTTCGTCACCGCCAAGGGTCCCGGTGCCGCGATGGAGTTCGGCTATGCGCTGGCGTCGCTCTTCGTGGATAGCTCGATCGTGGAGGGCCTGCGTAGCGGGATGATCTACTCGGAACTGTTGGGCGAATGAAACGATACGTCGTCATAGTGGCTGGCGGTCGAGGTCTGCGCATGGGCGGCGAGGTGCCAAAGCAGTTTCGCCTCGTTGGCGGGCGACCCGTCTTGATGCGCACCGTCGAAGCCTTCGTGCGGGCGTATTCGGATATAAGTGTCGTACTGGTGCTTCCCCGCGACCAGCAGGACTATTGGCAATCGCTGTGCCGCGAGTATGACTTCCGGGTGCCGCTGCAGGTGGCCGATGGCGGCGAGACGCGCTTTGCGTCGGTAAGGAATGGGCTTGCCCTGATTCCCGACGAGGCGGACTGCGTGGTGGGAGTGCACGATGGTGTGCGCCCCTTCGTGACGGCCGAAACCATTCGCCGCTGTTACGAGAGTGCGCAGCAGCAGCGGGCTACGGTCCCCGTGGTGCCGGTGGTCGAGACGGTGCGACGGCTGTTGCCCGACGGAGGCAGCCGGACGGTGGCGCGAGAGGCATACCGGCTGGTGCAGACGCCGCAGACGTTCCCTCTCGCGATGCTGAAGGCCGCCTATGCCCAGCCCTACGTCCCCTCGTTCACGGACGACGCATCGGTGGTCGAGCGCATGGGGCTGCAGATACACCTCGTCGATGGCGACCGCCGCAATATCAAGTTGACCACTCCCGAAGACATCATGCTGGCCGAGGCTCTATGCAGGATCTGAGACACACCGACATCAAGTATCTGCCAGGTATCGGTCCGGCCCGCGCCAAGGTCCTGAACGAAGAGCTGGGCATCAAGACCTGGCACGACCTGCTGTACTATTTCCCCTTCAAGCACATCGACCGCAGCCGCCTCTATAAGATCTCCGAGCTGACGACGGACATGCCTTTCGTGCAAGTGAAGGGGCAGTTCCTCAGCTTCGAGGAGATGGGCGTTGGGCGCAAGAGGCACCTCGTAGGCCACTTCACGGACGGCGAGATGGTGATGGACCTCGTCTGGTTCACTCGCTTCCAGTACATCACCAAGAGCATCAAGCTTCGCTCCGACTACATCATCTTTGGCCGTCCTTCGCTGTTCAACGGCCGCATCAACATCAGCCACCCCGACATCGACCCCGCCGACAATTTGCTGCTGAGCAAGATGCGCATGCAGCCCTACTACTCGCTGACGGAGAAGATGCGCAAGTCGGGCTTCACCTCGCGCACCATCGAGCATTTCACTTCGAACCTCTTCCAGCAACTGCGCGAACCGATTCCCGAGACGCTGCCGCAGTACATCCTCGACCGCCTCCGTCTGATGCCGCTCGACAGTGCGCTCCGTCTGGCCCACTATCCCTCGACGGCCGACGAACTGTCGCAGGCCACGATGCGCCTGAAGTTCGAGGAACTTTTCTATATCCAGCTCTCGATTATCCGCTATACCCGCGAACGCGCCCAACGCACTCGCGGCCACGTCTTTACGGTGGTGGGCAATCTGTTCCACACCTTCTATCGCGACTACCTCCCCTTCGCCCTTACCGGAGCCCAGAAGCGCGTCATAAAGGAGATGCGCATCGACATGCGCAGCGGCTTGCAGATGAATCGTCTGCTGCAGGGCGACGTAGGCAGCGGCAAGACGCTGGTGGCCCTGCTGACGATGCTCATCGCCCTCGACAACGGCTTCCAGACGTGCATCATGGCGCCCACCGAGATACTCGCCGAGCAGCATCTGGCCACGTTTCGAGCCTTCCTGCGCGACATGCCGGTGCGGGTCGAACTGCTGACGAGCACCGTCAAAGGTCGCCGTCGGCAGGCGATTCTCGAGGCACTGCGCGCTGGCGAAGTAGGCATCCTCATCGGCACCCATGCCGTCATCGAGGACAATGTCGAGTTTCGCAACCTGGGCTTTGTGGTCATCGACGAACAGCACCGCTTCGGCGTAGCCCAGCGTGCCCGCCTGTGGCGCAAGAGCGAGGTGCCGCCCCATGTCCTGGTGATGACGGCCACCCCCATCCCCCGCACGCTTGCGATGACGCTCTACGGCGACCTCAGCGTCTCCGTCATCGACGAACTGCCGCCGGGACGTAAGCCGGTGAAGACCGTTCATCTCTACAACAACCGCCCCGACGACCTCTATCGCGGCATGGTGCGGGAGATTGAGGATGGGCGGCAAGTCTATGTCGTCTATCCCCTCGTAAAGGAAAGCATGAAGGTCGATTTGCTGAACGTAGAGGACGGCTTCCGCCATCTGCAGGAGATGTTTCCGCACTACCGGGTGGGGATGGTGCATGGCCAGATGAAGCCCGCCGTGAAGGATGCCGAGATGCAGCGCTTCGTGAGCGGCGAGACGCAGATTCTCGTGGCCACAACGGTCATCGAGGTCGGCGTAAACGTACCGAATGCCTCCGTGATGATTATCCAGAACGCCGAGCGCTTCGGCCTTTCACAGCTCCACCAGCTTCGCGGACGGGTGGGACGCGGTGCCGACCAGTCCTACTGTGTCCTCGTCACAGGCTTCGAACTGGCTCGCGATACGCGCCGACGCATTCAGATAATGACCGAGACGAACGACGGATTCGAGATTGCCGAGGAAGACCTGAAGTTGCGCGGCCCCGGCGACTTGGAGGGCACCCAGCAGAGCGGTGTGGCCTTCGACCTGCACCTGGCCAATCTGGCCCGCGACGGGCAACTCGTCCAACTGGCCCGCGACACTGCCACCTACGTCCTTGACAATGACCCCGACCAGAAGCTTGCGGTGAACTATTTGCTGTGGCAACATCTCAACGAGCTTTCCGAGGGCCGCGAGAATTGGAGCCTGATATCGTAGCTTTATCCATAATGTAAAATCCAATGAGAAGACAACGTTTTCTTCGCTATACACTCGCCATCCTTGCCCTGCTGCTTGTCTCAAAGCCAGCAGGCGCGGAGGCTTGGATACGCATCAATCAGCTGGGCTACCTGCCGCAGCAGACTAAAGTCGCAGTGCTGATGAGCGAAGAGCCACAGGTGCCGCAGGAGTTTCGTCTTGTCGATGCCTTCACCGACGAGACGGTGATGCACTCGAAGAAGCTGCAGACGACGGGACCGATGGGGCAGATGCAGGCCACAGCGCGCCTCGACTTCAGCACCCTGAAGCGTGAAGGCACTTATTACATCGAGGCAGGCGCTGCTCGCTCGCCGCACTTTGCCATCTCCAACTCGGTCTATGACGGCACGGCCGACTTCCTGCTGCGCTATATGCGGCAGCAGCGTTGCGGATGGAATCCCTTCATGCGCGATGCCTGCCACCAGAAGGACGGCTTCGTCCTCGGGCATCCCACGAAGGACAGCACCTACCTCGATGTGCGCGGCGGATGGCACGACGCTACCGACTGTCTTCAGTACACCACCACCTCGGCCAATGCCATTTACCAGCTGATGCTCGCCTGGGAGCAGAACCCTGACGCCTTCGGCGATGCCTTTGCCGCCAACGGACTGCCGGGTGCCAATGGCGTCCCCGACATCATCGACGAGATAGCCTGGGGCATGCAGTGGCTCAGCAGGATGAATCCCGCCGAGGGGGAGATGTACAACCAGATAGCCGACGACCGCGACCATGTAGGCATGCGGCTTCCCAATGCCGGGCGCGCCGACTACGGCCGCGGGCCGGGCAACGGACGGCCTGTCTATTTCTGCTCTGGCCTGCCGCAGCAACAAGGAAAAGGAATGAACAAGACCACCGGCGTCGCCAGTACGGCGGGGAAGTTTGCAAGTGACTTCGCACTTGGTGCGCGTATTCTCGCTCCTTACTATCCCGAGCTGGCGAAAGAGATAGAGAAGAAAGCGGCTTCGGCCTACGCTCAGGGCGAACGACAGCCTGGCTGCTGCCAGACCGCCTCGGTGCGTTCGCCGTACATCTACGAAGAATCGAACTGGGTCGACGACATGGAACTGGCCGCTGCCGAACTCTTCCGCGCAACGGGCGAGAGCCGCTACCTCGACGCTGCGGCCGATTACGGTCGGCGCGAACCAGTCACTCCCTGGATGGGTGCCGATACGGCGCGCCACTATCAGTGGTACCCTTTCATGAACGCCGGCCACTATCGCCTGGCCACCTTCGGCACCAAGAAGCAGCGCCGCGAGTTCGTCTCCTTCATGCGCCGAGGCATTGAGGCCGTCTGGCACCGCGCCCAGTCGTCGCCCTTCCGCAACGGCATTCCCGCCATCTGGTGCTCAAACAATCTCACGACGGCCATGCTCACCCAGTGCATCCTCTATCGCCAGCTGACTGGCTCCCGACGCTACGATGAGATGGAGGCCGCCCTGCGCGACTGGCTCTTCGGCTGCAATCCTTGGGGCACCAGCATGGTGGTCGGGTTGCCGTTGGGAGGCACCTTCCCTCGCGAACCTCACTCCCAATGGTTCCGTCTCGGCATGGGCAACGCCACTGGCGGACTGGTCGATGGACCTGTCTATGCCAGCATCTTCGGCAGCCTCTGGGGTGTTTCGCTCACCGACGGCGAGGCCTACGCCCGCTTCCAGCCTGGCAATATGGTCTATCACGACTGCACTACCGACTATTCGACCAATGAACCCACGATGGACGGTACTGCCTGCCTTGCTTTCCCCCTCTCCGCCTATGCTGAAGAGGGACGCCGTTCTGCGCAGCACCTGCCCGACCGTAATGTTTATCAGCAAGATGGCATTATTCAGGGCGATCCGCAACGCAAGCGCATTTGCCTCGTCTTCACCGCTGCCGACCGTGCCGACGGCGCCGACCACATCATCACGACGCTGCATGAGAAGCGTGTCCCCGGCGGCTTCTTCTTCACCGGAAAGTTCTTCGAAATGTTTCCCGATGTGGTACGTCGACTCGTGGCCGAGGGACACTATGTGGGCAGCCACAGCTACGGCCATCTGCTCTACTTCCCGTGGGGAGAGCCTGAAAACATGAGCGTTACGCAAGCGGAGTTCGACGAAGACATGAAGAAGAGTTTTGCCCTCCTGCACCAGTTCGGCATCAAGAAGGAGCAGGCACGCTACTTCATTCCTCCCTACGAACACTACAACGCCCTCGTTGCCTCCTGGGCTCGTCTGCTCGGCCTGCAAGTCATCAACTATACGCCTGGCACTGCCAGCAATGGCGACTACACCATCCCCTCGATGAAGAACTACTATTCGAGCGACTCCATCTTCCGTCGCATCATTCGCTTCGAGGAGGAACGCACCCTCAACGGCCACTTCCTGCTCCTGCATCTGGGCACTCATCCCGACCGCACCGACAAGTTTTACTTCCGTCTGGCTGCACTCATCGACGAACTTCGCCGCCGCGGCTACGAGTTTGTGAGTGTGCCGGACATGATTGAGCATTGAACAGGAGGCAGCCTCACCCCCAACCCCTCCCCTAAAAGGGAGGGGAGAAGTGGCAGCGGGTTCGTTCGCTCGGCTCTGCCGCTTCGCCTTTAGTGCGAAGAACTTTTGAACCCTTGAACTTAAAAAAAATCAAGGTAACGGTGCAGTCTTTTTCTCTGCCGTAGGACTATATAAACGGAGATATTATGTTTACGATGGAGATAACACGGCTGATAGAACGTTGCAGACAGGGAGACGCAGATGCCCTCGGAGAGCTATACAAGGCATACGCCCAACGGATGAGGGGGGTGTGCCGACGCTATATCAGCGATGAGCAAACGGTGGAAGATGTGCTGCACGACGCTTTCGTGATTATCTTCACTTCGTTTGACAGATTGCGCGATATTCGACGGACTGAAGCTTGGATGACAGCCATCACGAGAAACGTGGCATCTAAATGTAAGGATCATCTAGAGGCATTGCCAATGGTTTCGCTTGACGAGACGAGTGAAAAAGAGCTAATTGCTGCCGAAAACGAGGAAAAGGATGTGAGAGGTGTCCCGCTAAGTGAGGTTGTTAGGATGATTGACAGACTGCC
>JAILBW010000113.1 GCA_024680695.1 Bacteroidaceae bacterium | reverse complement strand
TCGGTGAAGGTGTTCAGGCCGAAGTGGACGAAGGCGTAGGTCTCCATCTGCTGCCAGGCCACCTGCTGCGGGCTGGGCAGTGGCGGACAGGGTGCGACGGACGGCTGGGCCTGCATGACGGGGCAGTTCAGGAGCAGCACGGCCAGAGTCGGGAGTAGGTAGTGGCGTTTCATGCTGTTTCTTCGGTGTTTTCGGAGATGTTTTCTTCGATGTTTTCGGAGGGAATGTCGGACACCTCCTTGAGTACGAACCGACGATAGTAGGAGATGCACAGCGTGGTGAGCGGCAGTGCGACGATGAGCCCGATGAATCCCAGCAGGCTGCCCCAGACGGAGAGGCTGAGCAGGATGATGGCAGGGTTGAGTCCCATGCCATGCTTCATGATGCGAGGCGTGAGAAACATGTCCTGAATGGCCTGCACCACAGCGAAGACCACCAATGCCATCAGCAGGATGAACCAGAAGTTCTGCCCCGTGTCGGCCGCCTTGAGCATGGCCAGCAGGATGGTGGGGATGAAGCCTATCAGCTGCAGGTAGGGCACCATGTTCAGAAGGCCGATGAAGAGGCCGAGGCCGATGGCCAGCGGGAAGTCGATGATGAGGAAGCCGATGCTGAACAGGATGCCTACGCAGAGGGCCACCAGCGACTGGCCGCGGAAGTAGGCGTTCATGCCGTTCTTGACGTCCTCGACCACCATGGCCGCGAACTGCCCCTTGTTGGCGGGAATGTACTTGACCCAGCCTTCGGAGAGTGTCTCGTAGTCGGTCAGGATGAAGAACATGTAGAGCAGCACGACGAAGATGCCCAGCACACCCAGCGCAAAGCTGATGGTGCCCGAGAGCAGTCCCCACAGCTGCATCACGATGCCCTGAGCGGCCTCGACAAAACTGCTCTGCTGGACGAGCTGCAGCAGCGAGTTGTCCTCAATGTAGCGCTCCACGAATTTCTGCACCTGCTGCGGAATGTCACTCTGTCCCAACGTGTTGCCAAGGAAGACCTTGACCACATCGTTCAGACGCGAGAACTCGGCCACGGTGGGAGGCACGATGAGGGCCAGCAGCCCCGTAATGACACCCAGCACCAGCAGCATCGCCACCACGATGCTCAGGAAGCGGCCCGGCACCCTGGCACGATATTGCAGGAAGCGGACAAGCGGATAGAGCATGTAGGCCAGCAGCCAGGCCACGAAGAAGGGCAGCAGCACGGCACTGAGGCGGTTCAGGAGCCAGATGCCGGCCACGACACCCAAGACAAGCATAACGCCGCGGATGAAGCGGTCGAAGGTGATTTCTTTCTCAAACATAGTTTCAAAGGGTTATCAGGTGGGGGTCTCCCCCCCCCGTCCGTTTCACATCGTCCGTCCGTCGTCCATGGCTTTTCTGTAGCACTCTCGGCAGAGGGGCTCATACTCTTGTTTCTCGCCCAGCATCACCTGCTTCTCTCCGGCCACGATGCGGTGGCTCACATAGGCCAGTGCTCCGCAGCGCACACAGATGGCATGCACCTTGGTCACCTCGTCGGCAATGGCACAGAGGGCGGGCATCGGGCCGAAGGGCATGCCCTTGAAGTCGAGGTCGAGTCCGGCCACGATGACACGAATGCCGCGCGAGGCCAAGTCGTTGCAGACCTCCACGATATGCTCGTCGAAGAACTGTGCCTCGTCGATGCCCACTACGTCGCTCTCCTGCCCCATGAGCAGGATGCTGGCCGAGGAGTCGACGGGGGTGGAGAGGATGCTGTTGCCCTCGTGGCTCACCACTTCCTCCTCACTGTAGCGCACGTCGATGGTCGGCTTGAATATCTCGACCCGTTGCTTGGCAAACTGCGCCCGACGCAGTCGGCGTATCAGTTCCTCAGTCTTGCCCGAGAACATCGAGCCACAGATTACCTCCACACGCCCGCGGCGCATCATTTCTCCGCCAGTGAAGCCAACGTCTTTCATTTCGTCTCTATTTGCTCTTTTTGTTGATTCCTTTGGCAAATGTACGATTTATTATTGATATATTCGACAGAAAAGGCCGAAAAACGTGCTTTTATTTTGTGCTTTGACGGCTTCTTCGTACATTTGTATTCCAATATGGCAAAACGATGGGAACCCTGTACCTTGTGCCCACACCGGTGGGCAACCTTGAAGACATTACTGCGCGAGCCCTGCGTATTCTGCGCGAGGCCGACCTTATCTTGGCCGAAGACACGCGGACGAGCGGCCTCTTGCTGAAGCATTTTGACATACGGAACGCAATGCTCTCGTACCACAAGTTCAACGAGCACCAGACGGTGGAGCGGGTGGTGGACCGACTGCGGGCGGGCGAGACAATTGCCGTGATTTCCGATGCAGGCACCCCGGGCATCAGCGACCCGGGCTTCTTGGTGGCTCGCGAGGCCATCCGTGCTGGCATCGAGGTGGTTACGCTGCCTGGCGCCACGGCCTTCGTGCCTGCACTGGTGAGCAGCGGACTGCCGTGCGACCGTTTCTGTTTCGAGGGCTTTCTGCCGCAGAAGAAGGGACGACAGACGCGCATCGAGGCTCTGCGCGAGGAGGGACGCACGATGATTTTCTACGAGTCGCCCCACCGAGTGGTGAAGGCCTTGACGCAGTTCGTCGAGGTGTTCGGCCCCGACCGTCCCGTCTCGGTGTGCCGCGAGATAAGCAAGGTGCACGAAGAGAGTGTGCGGGGTACGCTTGCGGAGGTACTGGCCCATTTTCAAGAGACAGAGCCGCGCGGCGAGTTTGTCATCGTCGTTGGCGGCGCGGAAGGAAAGTAGGCATCGTGTGACCGTCTGTCACGCGCTGTCGTGCCGACCTCTATACACCGTTCCGTTTGTACGATTATAAATCGTACAGCGATCGTGGCCTGTCACCCTTGGCGCAGCAACGTGTCTCGGCAGCGATTTCTGTGTGTGATACCGGGCCCGACGTAATGGCGCAAAATTTTGAGCGTGTTCCATCTGCCCGAGAAGCGTGCTCCGGAAAACCCTCCCACAGGTGGGAGGGCTCAGGGGGCATAGGCTGGGGGAGAATGCAATATGTCGAAATGTTACAATTATTTAACGAACTTTTTCAATGCCGAACGTGTTATTTTTACTACTTTTGCACGTCGCAATACCGCGAAATGAACCAATTTTCCTATGTAGATACGATAATGGCATGAATATATATCCGACAATCCACGGCCTCTCCTTCGGAGGCCTTAGTGTTACCCCCCCCCTCCACGTAAGGCGCACAGCGTGTCGCATTGTGACTCGATGCATCGCAGCCGTGATGGTGGTTTCCATCTTCCTCGGCTGCCGAGAGGACATCGACACTTCGTCCCGATACGTATTTCGGGATGAGACCATCACGAGTTATTTTGAGAAGCATCCGCAGTACGGCGAGTATCTGGATGTGCTGCGCAGGGTGACTGCCAGCCGCATGAGCCAGTCCACCCTCTCCCAGTTGCTCTCCGCGCGGGGGAACTACACCGTCTTTGCACCGACAAACGAGGCCATCCATGCCTATCTCTCGTCACTGACCGAGGAAGGGCTCATTGCCAGCCCTCACTGGGAATCCTTCACCGACTCGTCCCTGCTGGATTCAATCCGCAGGGTGATTGCCTATAACAGCATTATCGACGGCGGCGACCTCGCTACACCCTATTTTACCTACGACTTCCCCACTACCACTGGCGGTGAGATAGGCACCACCACCATGAACGACCACAAACTGAGCGTCTATTGGTATAAGGATGACAGTATTGCCATCAATAAGGAATGCTTCATCAACGGACGCAACCGCGACATTCCTGTCATCAACGGCATCATCCACCAGATGGAGAAGGTCATCGCGCCTCAGGACATTACGGCAGCCATCTATCTGCAAAACATCATCAGGGATAAAAAGGAGGGGTTTCTGGTGATGGCCCGCGCCATAGAAGCCTGCGGACTCATGGACACCCTGTGCAAGATCCGTGACGAGGTATATGAGGAACTCTATAAGGCCGGAAAGATACCCGCATTTCTTGACTGTAGCTCTGCGGGCATGGGCGACTTCTTGGCTTACACGCCCGAACATCGTAAGTATGGTTTCACCATCTTTTCCGAGACCGACCGTTTCTGGCGCGAGCAAGGGCTCGACCCCGCTGCCCCCGACCTGCTGCCCCGCCTGCTGCAGTGGCTGAAGGACAATCACATGTACGCTGAGGGCGACCAGTTCCAGACAGACGAACACTATTCCTCGCCGCAGAACCTGCTCTACCAGTGGGTGACGTATCATATCCTGCCTGTCCGCCTGGCTGCTGACCGTCTCGTCATCCACCACAGCGAGAGAGGTTATAACTTGAACAACCCCCTTCGCTTGGGAAATCCTGTTTACGAATATCAGGTTACCATGGGCAAGCCACGCCTGCTGAAAATATACGAAAGTAAGAAAAGCGGCGGAATCAGACTCAACCGCTTTCCCATCGCCGACAATGGGCGAACCGGCACTAACGACGAAGTGGACTGCGACGAGGACAAACAAGGACTGCTCGTGAACCGAGATTCCCCAGAGGCCGTACTTTCCGACATCATAAACGGCTGTATCTATCCGATTGATGAGCCTCTGGCCTACACCGACGCCGTGCGCGACAACATCCACCGCGAGCGGCTTCGTTTCGATGCCATGTCGCTCTGGCCCGAAGCCACCAACTCCGACATCCGCAAGAAACCTCTCACACACACTAATTTGAACAACGAGCAGTTTGCATACATCCCGCCCCGCAGCGTCTATCCCTATTTCGAAGACCTGTATCTTAACGACCAGTGCATCATGCGCTACACGAACGGTTGGGGTGGCGTCGCTCCGCTCTACTATGGTGATGAAATACTCTGCATGGGCCGTTACGAGATTATGTTCAAGGTGCCCCCCGTGCCGCGTCGTGGCACCTATGAGCTGCGCTATGCCTGCCTCTCGCAGTACACCCGTGGCATAGCCCAGATATACTTCGGTTCCGACCCCGACCGCCTGCCTGTGGCCGGCATCCCCTTCGATTTCAGTTCCGACATCTCTGCACCTAACATCGGTGCTGAGAGTGACACGGACGACCAGGACTATAACATCGAGAAAGACAAACAACTGCGCAACAACGGCTATCTGAAGGGAGCCAATGGCCTAATGAGTCTTGGTGCCCAACCCTCGTCACGCGATGATAAACGCTGCTACCGCCGCATCATGGTCACGCAGACCATGGACCCCGATAAAACCTACTATCTGAAACTCAAGACTGTGCTAGACAGTGACCGCAAGGAAATGTTCCTCGACTACTTGGAACTCTGCCCCAAGGAGGTCTATGACAATCCACTCCACGAGGAGGACATTTGGTAGAGGGGGAGGAATTATGAATTAAGAATTGTGAACTAATATTAACTATTAACCTAAAGTATTATGAAGACAAGATTTGTTATCTTCGCGAAGTCCCTCGTTCGGAGGGTTCTCGCTTGTCTGGTCCTGCTGCTTGCTGCCGCAAGCCTCCGGGCCCAGGTCTATTTCACTCCCCTGAGCGGTTCCACCGGAGCCTCGACGGCCGAGAACTACGACGCCTTGGTGGACGGAAACCTGAGCACCAAGTGGTGTGTGAACAACATGGTGAACGATGGAGTCACCGGCGTCTTCATCGTGATGCAGGCCACGGAGGCCGTGCAGCTTACCAAGTACTGGCTCACCACCGGCAACGACGTGAACCGCTTCCCGCAGCGCAACTGGAAGACATGGCGCATCTACGGTGCCGACTTCGAGTCGGAGACCCTGGCCACACGCGACGCCGCAGACTGGGTGCTCCTTGACGAGAAGACGAACATCAGTTCCTCCCAGTTTGTTCCCACCAACCGCACTACCACCGAGTTCATCGTCTCCGAATCGGTGGGACAGAGCTTCCGCTATTTCAAGATTGAGGTACTGGAGGTCATTGATGCCACCAGCGGGTCCACACTCATGGAGATGAGTGAGTTCGCCCTGGAAGCTCCTACATCCGACATCGACATCCATTACGTGACGGGCAAGACCGACGGCAACTTCGGTGACGGTGCTCCCGAGAATTTCGTCGATGGCGAGATCAGCACGAAGTGGGGCGGCAACGCTCCCACATGGGCCATCTACAAGACCGATACTCCCATCCAGCCCGGATTCTACACCCTGACTACGGGCAACGACACGCAGGCATGGTCCGACCGCAACTGGCGCGAGTGGCAGGTGTGGGGTGCCAACTTCGAGTCGGACGACCAAGCCACGCGCGACGCCGCAGGCTGGGTGCTCCTCGACGAGCGCAGCGGCAGTGATGCCCGTCGCCTCCCTGCCGAGAACTATGCGACGGCCTATTTCGGATTCTCCGGCCTCTCCTCTTCCTACCAGTACTACAGAATTGAGATTATGAACGACGGTGCCCAGCAGATGTCGGAGTTCGGGCTATACATCGGTGACGAGTCGTTCCCGAAGGTGCGCAACAAGTTCTACACCGCCGCCCACATGTTCGACCTCAGTCAACCTGCCGAGCGCGCCTTAGTGGAGGACTATCGCCTGTCAATGGAAGCAATCCGCAGCACCACCGACGTCGAATCGATGATGACGGCCTACATGGTCTGCATAGAGAAGCAGGCAGCCATCACCGCCTCCATGAACGCCTATAGCAGCTATACCAACGAGGCGGCCAACATCCTCTCCCAGCTTTACGGCGGAAGCATCACCACCGAGGGCATCAGCGTGCTGGAGAACTATCTGAAAGAGCGCGTCGAACCCAACGCACAGTTCCCCCACGGTTCCTACTCCTACATCATCGAGCATTGCACGCTTTCGGCCGAGGAAATAGCCCGCGAGACGGAGTTCGTGCTGGGACTCGTGAGCCAGTACACCAAGCTGGAGGATGAAGACGCCATCGATGTCTGGTTTACTTACATTTGCGGCGACCCAGGAATGAACGATGCCGAGAGTGCTCCAGCCCTAATGGACCGAAACCTTGGGAACAAGTGGTGCTCCGATCAGGAACGTGCCCGCACTATCGGCAGCGAGGCCTGGGACGCTGTCTTCATGGCATCGGAGGCCATCATGCCACGCTATTACGAGCTGCTCACAGGTAATGACACTGGCAACTGGCCCATCCGCAACTGGATACGATGGAACATCTATGGTGCCAATCTTGACGTAGACGAGACGCTCGGTCTGATAGACGCCATGGACGACAACATCGCCACCCAGATTGTAAACTCGGACCAGTGGGTGCTCCTCGACAGCCGCGAGGGCGACCTGCTGCCCGCCGCAAGCTTTGCCACGGCCTCCTTCTACATGAACCAGAACGTGACGGAGAAGTTCCGCTTCTTCCGCATCGAAATCCTCGAAACGAGAGACAATGTGCAGCAGATGACAGAGCTGACGCTAATGAACAACGGTAACCTAATAGAGAAGCGCGACAACTACGTGGCCGAGATGGAGGGCGTTGATCTTGATGCCGTGGCCCAGGCTTCGCTCGTCGAGTCGTTCAGCACCCTCCTGGCTCGTCTCCGCGACGCCAACAGCCCCACTGCCATATCCAATTACTATAACCAGCTCGTTTCGCTGCGCTCGCAGATTACAGCCAGCGCCGATGCCTATCGGCAGTATATGGACAAGGTGCAGGCCATCCAGGAAAACATCCTCTCCGAGACGGGCGACGCATACGGTTTCCTGCGCCAGTATCTTGAAGAGACGGTGGAGCCGGGCAACGGTTATCCCAACGGCTCCTATCCCTACATCATCGAGCATCGCACGCTCTCCGTCAGCCAGGTGCAGGAGGAGATGTACTATGTCGAGGGCCTCTACAGTTCGGCACAGAACGGTGCATATTATGTTCTGAATGGCTCGGGGGATAACTTCTCTGCCAACGAAGGCTTTGCCGCCCTCGTGGATGGCAACTGGGGCACCAAGTGGGGCTGTCATGGCGTGACGGACACCTATGTCATCTTCATGACTCCCACCCCGCAGGCACCCTTCTTCTACACCCTCGTGACGGGCAACGACTCCGACCGCTTCTCCGGCCGCAACTGGAAGTCCTGGAGCATCTACGGTGCCAACTTCGAGTCGGCATCCCAGGCCGTGAAGGACGCTCCCCAGTGGGTGTTGATAGACCAGCGGGAGAACATCGGGCAGGACCGTCTCGGCGCTGCTGCCACGGCTCCTTTCTATTTTGGATTCTCCGAGGGCATCCAGGCAGAGTACAGATATTATAAGGTAGTGGTTACGGCTGCATACAGCGGCACCGACATCCAGATGTCAGAACTCACCTTTGGCACGCAAGCCGATTTCGAGACCCTGCGCGATGAGATGGCATCCGAGATGGCTCAGTTTGCCCCCGACGACGACGTACATTTCGAACTATCGCTGCTCGATGACTATGGGGCCACCCTCGAAAAGTTGTGGCAGAGCACCGAAATGGAGGAGGCACTGAATCTGCTAGGTCAGCTGAAAGCCTTGCAGGCCGACATCCACGCGTCCATATCGGCATACGAAGTGCTGGAGCAGGAGAAGAACAAGATAGAGGCCTATCTGGCTGCCAATCCCGGCATGGACGGCGCAGCCTGCGACCTGCTGAGGAAATATCTGGGAGAAAACGTAGCCCCCGGCGACGACTTCCCCAATGGCTCCTACGCCTATATCACTGCCCAGCAGCTTCTCTCTGCCGAGCAGATACAGGCCGAGTTGGAGTGGCTCAAGGATCTCTTTATGGAAGCCGTAGCAGCAGGATATGTGGCCGGA